>NZ_JBFAAX010000072.1:0-20101 GCF_040639995.1 Actinosynnema sp. NPDC023658
ACCCGTCCCACCCGGGCTGGGATCCGCGGTCGGTGCCCGCCTGGGGGGTGTGCGCGTGCGCTAGCGGCGACCCCCGCGGGGGGGTCCGGCTCACACCCGTGAGCCGGACCTCCTTCCGCCGTCGCCGCGGCGGTCACAGGTGGGCGCCGCCCGTCGCGTCGATCCAGGCCCCCGTGACCCAGCGGGCCTGGTCGGAGGCCACGAAGGACACCACGTCCGCGATGTCGCCGGTCCGGCCGATCCGCCCCAGCGCCGAGCGCGCCGCCATCGCCGCCTCCGCCTCGGGGTTCCCGCGCAGCCACGACGCGTTCACGTCGGTGTCGACGACCCCCGGCGCGACGGTGTTCACGGTGATCCCGCGCGGCCCGAGGTGGTGGGCCAGGGTGCGCGTGAACGTGTCCAGCGCGCCCTTGGTCATCGAGTACGCGATGCCCACCGGCATGGCGATGCGCGTCGCCCCGGACGAGATGTTCACGATCCGCCCGCCGTCCCGCAGCACCGGCAGCGCGCGCTGCACCAGGAAGAACGGCGCCTTCACGTTCACCGCGAACACCTCGTCGAACGCTTCGGGCGTCACGTCCTCGATCGGCGCGGGCAGCCCGATCCCGGCGTTGTTCACCAGCACGTCCAACGGCGGCAGGGCCGCCACCAGCGCGTCGAGCTCCGCCGGCAACGACGCCCGCACCGCGAACGCCCCACCGCCCGCCTCCTCCACCACCGAGGCCGCCGCCGCGTCGTCCCGCGCGTAGTGCACGACCACCCGCATCCCGTCGGCCGCCAACCGCAGCGCGATCGCCCGGCCGATCCCCCGACTCGCCCCGGTCACCAATGCCGTCCTCACCAGCGCTCCAATCTGTAACGTCCACTACAGAAATGAACTGTAGCGGACGTTATAAAATGGTCGGCGTGGTGGGGCGCAAACGCGGGTTCGACCGGGACGTCGTGCTGGACCAGGTCACGCGCGCCTTCTGGCGCGACGGCTACCAGGCGACCTCCGTCGCGGACCTCACCGAGGCCACCGGCGTCAACCCGCCGAGCCTCTACGCCGCGTTCGGTGACAAGCGCGCCCTCTTCACCGAGGCCGTGGCCCGCTACCAGGCGACCTACGGCGCGTTCACCTCGCGCGCCCTCGACGAGGAGTCCACCGCGCGCCAGGCCGTCGAGCGGGTGCTCGTCGAAGCCGCGATCGAGTACACGACGCCCGGCCGGCCCCGGGGCTGCCTGGTGCTCAGCGCGCCCGAGCTGCACGACCTCCGTGACCAGGCGCTACGGGCCCTCGAAGCGAAGATCCGGCACGACGTCGCCACCGGCGTGCTGCCCGCCGGCACGGACGCGCACCGCCTGGCGGTCTTCGTCGCCGCCACCGCCCGCGGCATGTCGTCCCTGGCCCGCGACGGCGCCACGCGGGCTGAACTGCACGATGTTGCCCGGACTGCGCTGTCGGCGTGGCCGGCACCCGTACCCTGAGAGGCGACGAGAAGGGGTGGTGCGGGTCGTGGAGCTGGCCGAGTCGCTGCTGGCGTGGCTGCACGGCTGGACCGGTGTGCCCCTCTGCCCGGGTGACTGGGCCTGGACCATGACCGCGTTCGGCGCGGTGATTGGCGTGCTGCCGACGGTCGCCGCGCTGCTGTCGATCACCATCCGCCGCGTGGTCGGCAACTCCTACGGCCCGGTCACCGGCGCGATCTTCGCCGTGCTCGGCGTGGTCAGCACCCTGGTGCTGCCGTGGATGGCGTTCTCGGCGGCGTTCAGCCTGCTGCGGAGCCGCGTGCTGCCGGGCATGGGGACGCTGGACGCGCAGCCCTGCGTGGCGTTCAGCCAGCAGGACTACCTGGTGGGCTCGGAGTCGATCATCGTGGCGATCACCGGCCGGGCCGGGGTGGTGCAGACGATCGCGGCCGGCGCCACGGCGCTGCTGGCGCTGCTGTGCCTGTTGTTCGTGATGCTCCAGGCGGGCTCGGCGTTCCGGCTCGGCCCGAACTGGCCGCGCCGGCTGTTCTGGCCCCCGTTCCTGGTCCTGCTCGTGTCGACGTCCGCGCTCCCGGTGACGCTGGTGGGCCACCTGCTGCTCGGGTTCTTCCCGATCTCGGTCGTGGGTTCCCTCGTCGTGCGGGTTTTCGGGTTGACTACCGCCATGCTGAACCGCCCCGGTCGCGATCGCGGGAACAACCCCGCGGTGTCGAGGACGTCGCCGCCGCCCCACCAGCCGCAGGGGTCGCCGCAGAGCGCGCAGAACCAGCACTCCACGCCCCCGCACTCCCAACCCACGCCCCAGCACTCCCAGCCCCAGAAGCACCTGCCCCAGAACCACCTGCCCCAGAACCACCAGTCGCAGAACCACCAGCCCCCGGGCCACCAGTCGCAGAACCACCAGGGGCCGAAGCCGCCGCCGTACCAGGTGGAGAAGCCGCCGCCCTACCAGCCGGCGCAGATCCCGCCGTACCAGCCGGTCCCGCCCTACCGACCCGGGCCGCCGCCGCGGCACTACCCGCCGACGCGGATCGCGGACGTGCCGGTGGAGCCGCCGAAGCCGACCCGCGTGGGTCAGCCGGCGCAGCTGGCCGACACCCCCGGCCCGTTGCCGTTCGGTCCGGGCAGCGGTGCGAACAGCGTGCCGGTGCCCACGCGCGACACCGGCAAGGTGTGGAACCCCGCGGGCGGCCGGTTCCGGCGGATCCGGCAGCTGGGCCGCGGCGGGTTCGGCACGGTGTGGCTGGCCGTGGACGAGCAGCTCGCGCGCACGGTCGCGGTGAAGCTCGCGCACGCCCCGGACAACGACACCGAGCAGCGGATGCTGCGCGAGGCGCGCGCTCTGGCGGCCGTGCGGCACCCGAACTGCGTGCGCGTGTTCGACATCGTGCAGGACCCGGACGGCCTGGCCATCGTCATGGAGTACATCGACGGCCAACCGCTGTCCGACGTGGTGCTCAAGAGCGGTCTGCTCGCCGACACGCTGGCCGCCCGCCTGTGGCTGAACATGGCCGACGCGCTGGCCGCCGCGCACGAGCGGGGCGTGCTGCACCGGGACGTGAAGCCGTCCAACGTCATCGTGGACACCGAGGGCACCGCCCACCTGATCGACTTCGGCATCGCCCGGTCGAAGGGCGACAGCACGCTCACCGCCACCGGGATGATGGTCGGCACCCCCGACTTCCTGGCGCCGGAGACCGCCCGCGGTGAGACGGCCAGCCCCGCGTCGGACGCCTGGCAGCTCGCCGCGACGGTCAGCTACGCGCTCACCGGCCACCCGCCGCGCGGCACCCGGGAGAACCCGATCTCGTCGCTGATGGCCGCCGCGCAGGGCGAGCCGTGCGTGAAGCTGCCGCAGCACAGCGCCCACACCCGGCTGCTCACCACCGCGCTGGACGCCGACCCCGGCAAGCGGCCGTCGTTGGCCGCGATCCGCGGCGAGCTGAGCGGCTGGCTGTCGCAGGCCGGGTTGAGCAAGGAGGGTCCGGTCACGAGGATGATCGACCGGCCGGAGCCGCCGACGCGACCCGTGCGCTGACGCGGGTGCCGACCAGGGCCGCGACGCCGACCACCAGCGGCACGAGCAGCAGCGCGCCGGAGAACGCGACCACCAGCGCGGTGCAGCCCAGGGCGAGCGCGGCCGTGCGGCTGCGGAGGAGCTTGACGGCGGCGGCCAGTCCCGCCGCCGTCACCACCGCCAACGTCGTCGAGGCCACGCCCATCAGCACGTCCAGCTCGACGTGCCGGAGCAGCGTGACGCCCGTGAGCACCGCGCACAGCACCAGCAGGCCGGTCAGGCCGTGCCGCCCGCCCAGGCGCGCGCCGCCCGCCAGGTAGGTGTTGATCGCGCCGAACGCCAGCAGCGCCGCGGCCACCGCCGTGACGACCCGGGCGGACGGCCCGAACGCGCGTTCCAGCAGGTCCGCCAGCGGGACGTCACTCGTCGTGCCCGCCGTGGTGACCGCCAGCCCCAGGTAGAGGACGGTGACGACGACCAGCGTCCGCCGGGTCGCGCGCCGGGGGTCGGTGAACTCGTCGGCCAGGTTGCCCGCGGCCTCCCAGCCGGAGAACGCGAAGAACAGCACCACCGCGGCGTGCCCGACGGCGAGCCACCCGTGCGGCGCGAAGGGCTCGAAGTCGTCGCGGGACACGGCCGGCACGTTGACCGCGACCGCCACGGCCAGCAGCACCGCCAGCAGCCCGACCAGCAGCACCTGCACGCCCGCGGACACGCGCACCCCGGCGTAGTTCGCGGCGAACGCGGCAGCCAGCAGCACGATGCCGATCACCGCCGGGTCGCCGCCACCGAGGGCGTGGGCGACGTACCGGCCGCCGACCAGCGCGCCGCCGAGCACCCCGAACGGCACGCCGACCAGGTAGAACCACCAGGCGACCGGCCGTGCCGCCCGAGGTCCGAACGCGGTGCGCACGAAGCCGACCACACCGCCGCGGTGCCGCTCACCGAGCCGGGCGAACGACACCGCGACCGGGACGCTCAGCGCGAGCAGCGCGACCCACGCCAGCACGGACGCGGGACCGGCGGCCTCGTTGGCCAGGGCGGGCAGCACCAGCACCCCCGGCCCGAGGACCGCGCCCACGTACATCGCGGTGAGCTTCACGCCGGCAGCCCGCGCGTCGACCGGACGACGTCGGCCCGCGGTCCGCGGAGGGCGACGACGTCCACGAAGGGAGTGGGAGCGATGAGCGGCATGGAGGGTCCATTCATTCGGCGAATTGGACCCAGACTTGCCCACCTGGATGACCTGATCCAGCGCGACCGAACTTCGTTCGCCGGGCTTTGGCATGATCGGGCCGTGGACGAACTTGATTCGGCGATCATCCGGAATCTGCAGCTGGATGCTCGGCTGACCAACCGCGAGCTGGCCAGGCGCCTGGGCGTCGCGCCCTCGACGTGCCTGGAACGCGTGCGCGCGCTGCGCGAGCGCGGCGTGATCAAGGGCTACCACGCGGACGTGGACCTGGGCGCGCTGAACCGCCCCGTGCAGGCCTTCGTCGCCGCGCGCCTGCGCCCCATGAGCCGCGCGGTGATCGACAACTTCAAGGCGGCGATCGGCGTGCTGCCCGAGGTCACCGCGATGTACGTGGTCGCGGGCGACGACGACTTCCTCATCCACCTGGCCGTGCAGGACCTGGAGCACCTGCACGCGTTCCTCATCGACCGCCTGAGCCAACGCCGGGAGGTCATCAGCTTCCGCAGCTCGGTGATCTACGAGTCGATCCGCAACCCCGTGCTCACCGAGCTGCCGGGCTGACCCGCCCGGACCCGGCGTCCGAGCCCCCGCCGGTCCGGCGCACCGGACCGGCGCACCGGTTCCGGGGCGTCAGTTCCAGGACGGCAGCCACTTCTGGGCGTCCCAGATCTCCGGCGTGATCGGTATGCCGTTGAGGATCGGCCACAGCCACACGAAGTTGGCCACCACCAGGCCCACGTACAGGGCCACCGCGAGCAGACCGGTGCCGCGGCGCTCCTTGCCGTCCGTCCGCCTGCCCAGCACCTCGCCCAGCGCCAGCGCGATGCCGAGCACCAGGAACGGCGCCATCGGCGTCGCGTAGAAGTAGTACATCTGCCGCTCGACGTTGATGAACCACGGCAGGAAGCCCGCGCCGTAGCCGACCAGCACCGCCGCGTACCGCCAGTCCAGCCTGGAGATCGACTGCCACAGCGCCCACGCCAGCATGGGGAACGCGAGCCACCACATCGCGGGCGTCCCGATCAGCATGATCGCGCCCACGCAGGTCGGGCCGCCGCAACCCTGCACGGAGCCCTCGAAGTAGTACAGCATCGGCCGCAGCCCCATCGGCCACGTCCACGGCTTCGACTCCCACGGGTGCCGGTTGGTGGCCGACGTGACCAGGCCGGTGTGGAAGTCCAGCACGTTGCCGCTGTAGTACCACAGCGCCCGCACCGGGGCCGGGATCCAGCCGTCCTCGGGGATCTTCACGCCCGCGACGTGCCGGTCGATGGCCGTCTCCGAGCCGAACCACGCCCACCACGTCGCCACGTACGCCAGGATCGGGATCAGCAGCAGCGCGAACAGCGACGGCAGCAGGTCCTTGGCCAGCGAGCCGAGCCACGGCCGCGGCACGCCCGCCGCCCGACGGGCCAGGGCGCTCCACAGCACCGACATCACGCCGAAGAACGCGATGTACCACACGCCGGACCACTTCACGCCGCACGCCAGGCCCATCGCGATCCCGCCGGCGAACCGCCACCAGCGGAAACCCAGCCACGGGCCGAACGGCGAGCTGTCCACCCAGCCCTCGCGGACCGCGACCGCCAACCGCGACCGCACCTGGTCCCGGTCCACCACCAGGCAGGCGAACGCCACCACCACGAACAGCGCCAGGAAGCTGTCGAGCATCCCCATCCGGGTCTGCACGTGGCTCAGCCCGTCCGCGATCAGCAGCACGCCGGCGATCGCGCCGATCAGGTCCGACCTGGTCAGCCGCCGGGCGATCCGCACCACCAGCAGGATCGTCAGCGTCCCCGCGACCGCCGAGGCGAACCGCCAGCCCACGCCGTCGTAGCCGAACAGCCACTCACCGATCGCGATGAGCTGCTTGCCCAGCGGCGGGTGGACGATCAGCTCGTAGCCGGCGTTGTCCTCGTACCCGCCGTTGCGCAGCACCTGCGCGCCCTGCGGCACGTAGTGCTTCTCGTCGAAGATCGGGGTGCCCTTGTCGGTCGGGAACCCGAGGTTCCAGAACCGCACCACACCACCGATCAGGGCCACGGTCAGCGTGACGAGCCAGCCCCGGAGGGCGGTGCTCATCGGTCCCGGTTCGAGCTGGCGGGCCCGCTGTTCGCGGTCGTTGCCCGGTGGCGGGCTCGCCGGCGGGACCTCGCCGGCCTCGACCACGTCGTCTGCGGACTGCGGTGCGATCAGGCTCACGCGCCCGATCGTAGGGTGAGAGGCGTGAGACCTGTATCTGGATCAGGCCGTTTGGTGCTGGCGGCTACTCCGCTCGGCGACGTCCGGGACGCTTCACCGCGCCTGGTCGGCGCACTGGGCACGGCCGAGGTGATCGCGGCCGAGGACACCAGACGGCTGCGGTCCCTCGCCGCGGCCCTCGACGTGACGCCGTCCGGGCGGGTCGTGAGCTTCTACGACCAGGTGGAGACGGCGCGGCTGCCGGGCCTGCTGGAGGCGCTGCGGGCGGGCGACACGGTGCTGCTGGTGACCGACGCCGGCATGCCGAGCGTGTCCGACCCCGGCTACCGCCTGGTGGCGGCGTGCGTGGAGGAGGACATCCGGGTCACCTGCCTGCCCGGCCCGTCGGCCGTGACGACCGCGCTGGCCGTGTCCGGGCTGCCGTCGGACCGCTTCTGCTTCGACGGCTTCCCGCCGCGCAAGCAGGGCGAGCGGCAGCGGTGGTTCGCGGCGCTGGCCGACGAGCCCCGGACGTGCGTCTTCTTCGAGTCACCGCACCGGCTGGCGGACACCCTGGCCGACGCCGCCCACGTGCTCGGCCCGGACCGCCGCGCCGCCGTGTGCCGGGAGCTGACCAAGACCTACGAGGAGGTCAAGCGGGGCGGCCTGGGCGAGCTGGCCGAGTGGGCCGCCGAGGGCGTGCGCGGCGAGATCACCGTGGTGCTGGCCCCCGCGGAGACGCGCGAGGCGCCCCCGATGGAGGCGCTGGTGGCCGAGGTGAAGCAGCGCGTGGCCGACGGCGAGCGGATGAAGACGGCGGCGGCGGAGGTGGCCGAGGCGGCGGGCGTGAGCAAGAAGGCCCTGTACGACGCCGCGATCAGCAAGGCCTGAGCACGGCGTCACGGCGGGCGGTCGGGGCGTTCGCCCCGGTCGTTCGCCCCGGTCGGCCGATCCACCCGTTGTTAGGCTGCCGACCATGGGAAACCGCGAAGCCCTCCTCGCCGGCGCGAAGTCGTGCCTCCTCGACAAGGGCTTCGACCGGACCACCGTCCGGGACATCGCCACCGCCGCCGGCGTGAGCATGGCGGCCATCGGCTACCACTTCGGCTCCCGCGAGAACCTGCTGTTCCAGGCCCTGTTCGCGATCCTCGACGAGTGGGGCGACCTGGCCGGGCGCGCGCTCGTCCCCGCCGACGCGCCCGACCTGGCCCCGGCCGAGGCCTACGAGCGGATGTGGGACGAGCTGCTGACCCAGGTACGCGCCAACCCGAAGATGTGGCTGGTGTCGGTCGACCTGTTCCTGCAGGCCCAGCGGCAACCGGAGCTCCTGCCGCACCTCGCGGACGGGCTGCGGCAGGGCCGCTCCGGCGTGGCCGGGATCGTGGCGAGCGTCCCGGAGCAGGACGTCGACGAGCGCTCCGCCCGCACCCTCGGCATGGTCCAGGTCGCGCTCATGTCCGGTGTGGCCATCCAGCTGCTGTCCGACCCGGACCACGCCCCGACGGGCGCCGACGTCGTCGCGGGCCTGCGGGCCCTGGCGAAGGTCGTCGGCTGACCGACCGGACGGCTGCGACCCGCCACACGTCCTGACCGGTGGGAACCCGTTGGTGGCACCTCCGTAGGCTTTGGCCCATGAGTGCCTCCGTGCTGACCGCGGTGGCGTGGCCCTACGCCAACGGCCCCCGCCACATCGGTCACGTCTCCGGTTTCGGTGTCCCCTCCGACGTGTTCTCCCGCTACATGCGCATGTCGGGCAACCGGGTGCTGATGGTCTCCGGCTCGGACGAGCACGGCACGCCCATCTCGGTGCAGGCCGAGAAGGAGGGCATGTCCACCCGCGAGCTCGTCGACAAGTACCACCGCGTGATCGCGAACGACCTGCACGGCCTCGGCCTGTCCTACGACCTGTTCACCCGCACCACCACCGGCAACCACTACAAGGTGGTGCAGGAGCTGTTCCTCGCCCTCTGGCGCAACGGCTACGTCATCCCGAAGACGGAGATGGGCGCGATCAGCCCCTCCACCGGCCGCACCCTGCCCGACCGCTACATCGAGGGCACCTGCCCGATCTGCGGCTACGACGGCGCGCGCGGCGACCAGTGCGACAACTGCGGCAACCAGCTCGACCCCGTCGACCTGAAGAACCCGCGGTCGCGCATCAACGGCGAGACGCCCAAGTTCGTCGAGACCGAGCACCTGTTCCTCGACCTCCCGCAGTTCATCGACGCGCTCGGCGGCTGGCTCCAGACCCGCACCGAGTGGCGGCCGAACGTGCTGAAGTTCAGCCAGAACCTCATCGGTGACCTGCGCCCGCGCGCCATCACCCGCGACCTGGACTGGGGCATCCCGATCCCGCTCGACGGCTGGCGCGACCAGCCCATGAAGCGCTTCTACGTGTGGTTCGACGCCGTCATCGGCTACTTGAGCGCGTCGGTGGAGTGGGCCCGGCGGTCGGGCGACGACGACGCCTGGAAGGAGTTCTGGACCGGCGACGCCCAGGGCTACTACTTCATGGGCAAGGACAACATCGTCTTCCACTCGCTGATCTGGCCGTCCCTGCTGCTCGGCCAGAACGGCCAGGGCGCGAAGGGCGGCGAGCCGGGCGCGTTCGGCACGCTGAACCTGCCCACCGAGGTGGTCTCCAGCGAGTTCCTGACCATGAGCGGGTCGAAGTTCTCCACCTCCCGCGGCACGGTCATCTACGTCACCGACTTCCTCAAGGAGTTCGGCCCGGACGCGCTGCGCTACTTCATCTCGGTGGCCGGCCCGGAGAACCAGGACACCGACTTCACCTGGGAGGAGTTCGTCCGGCGGACGAACTTCGAGCTGGCCAACGAGTGGGGCAACCTGGTCAACCGGTCGATCTCGATGGCGCACAAGAACGTGGGCGCCGTGCCGAGGCCGACCAGCCCCACCCAGGCCGACCACGAGCTGCTGGAGGCCACCCGCCGGGCGTTCGACGTCGTGGGCGGCCACCTGCGCCAGTCCCGGTTCAAGCAGGCGTCCTCCGAGGCGATGAAGGTCGTCGGCGCGGCCAACCGCTACCTGTCCGACCAGGAGCCGTGGAAGCTCAAGGACGACCCGGAGCGCCGCGACACCGTGCTGCACACCGCGTTGCAGGTCGTGCAGGACGCCAACACCCTGCTGACGCCGTTCCTGCCGCACTCGGCGCAGAAGGTGCACGAGGCGCTGGGCGGCACGGGCGTGTGGGCGGCCCAGCCGCAGCTGACCGACGTCGCGGACCTGGACGTGCCCGACCGCGAGTACCCGGTGCTGACCGGCGACTACGCGGCCGAGCAGGCCACCTGGGCGTCCACGCCCATCGAGGTCGGCCGACCGCTGGCGAAGCCCGCGCCGCTGTTCGCGAAGCTCGACCCCGAACTGGGTGAGACCGGCCCCGAGTGGGCCCCGATCCTCAAGTGACGAAGCGCCGCGGCGAACGGCCACCGGTCCCGGAACCCCTTCCGGCGCCGGTGGTCGACGCCCACACCCACCTCGACGCGTGCGGCGCGCGGACGCCCGAGCAGGTCCGCGAGGTGCTCGACCGGGCCGCCGGGGCGGGTGTGGACCGCGTGATCACGGTCGCCGACGACCTCGACGCCGCCCGGTGGGCCGCCGAGGCCGCCACGTGGGACGACCGGGTGTTCGCCGCGGTCGCCCTGCACCCCACCCGCACGTCCGCGTTCGGGGAGGCGGAGCAGGCCGAGCTGGAACGGCTCGCCGTGCAGCCGGGGGTCGTCGCGATCGGTGAGACCGGCCTGGACTACTACTGGGACTACGCGCCGAAATTCGCCCAGCACGAGGCGTTCCGGTGGCACATCGACCTGGCCAAGCGCGTCGGCAAGCCGCTGATGATCCACGACCGGGACGCGCACGACGACATCCTGGCGGTGCTCGACGCGGAGGGTGCGCCACCCTCGGTGGTCTTCCACTGCTTCTCCGGCGACCTCTCCTTCGCGCGTGCGTGCGTGGAGCGCGGGTTCGTGCTGTCGTTCGCGGGCACGGCGACGTTCCGCAACGCCCACGCGTTGCGGGAAGCCGCACTGTGGACGCCGGATGACCACGTGCTGGTCGAGACCGACGCGCCGTTCCTCACGCCCCACCCGTACCGAGGTCGCCCGAACGAGCCTTATTGCGTGAACTACACGCTCCGGGACCTGGCGACGTTGCGTGAGGACGACCTCGCCGGGCTGGCGTCGAAGATCACCCGAAACGCCGAACGGATCTTCGGTCTTCGTGACACCCCGAAGTCGTAATGCTCCTTACGACGAATGGCGGACAGACTTGCTCCCCTGACGGAGTGACTGAACTCACAAGGGTTGTAGGGGTGTTGGCACAACCCCCTCGCACCCGTTACGGTCCCGTGACCGTGCCCCGAGTTCCGATCCGGGGCGCACCCGCAGTCGGGGCGGGTCACGTTGACACCAGAAGCGATGAAGCCGAACACGTACGGGAGTTGCCGGAGATCACGAGCTGACCACCGACATCGACCCCGCGCGCAGCCGGACTTCGCGCCTTCAGGAGGTATGGCACCCCGTGAACTCGTTCAACGAGGACACCGACTGGTTTACGCCCGTGCAGTCGACACCCGTGACCGGCGTCGACGTCCTGGACAGACCCGGGCCGCCGTCCGAATGGGACACCGCGGTGTTCACCATCACCCCGGACGACGTGCTGGACGTGCTGGGCCCGGACGCCGACGCGCTGCTGCAGAGCGCGAACGTCGACGTCGACGAGCTGATCCGGCTGATCAACGCCGAGACCACGCTCCTGCCCCCGATCATCATCCCCGACGAGGTCTCCCAGGACCGGGTCGCGGGCAGCCTGGCCGCCGAGCGGCCGAGCGCCCCGCCCGCCGCGCTGGTCGAAGCCGCGGGGAAGTGGAAGCGGCGCTTCCTGAAGGCCGCGGTCGCCACCGTGCTGGTGACCATCTCCGGTGGTGGCGCCACCGCGATCGCGATGGACAAGTCCGTCACGGTCGACGTCGACGGCGAAGCCATGACGGTCCGCACCTACGAGTCCACCGTCGGCGAGATCCTGGCCGACGAGGGCATCACGATCGGCGAGCACGACGCCCTCAGCCCGTCCCCGCAGGCGAAGGTCGGTGACGGCGGGAAGATCTCGCTGGACCGCGGCCGCCTGGTGAAGATGACGGTGGACGGCGAGCAGCGCGAGGGCTGGGTCCGCTCCGTCACGGTCGACGAGGCGCTGGACCAGCTCCAGGTCAACGACGAAGGCGCGTGGCTCTCCCACGACCGCGGCATGGAGGTCCCGCTCAACGGCCTCTCGCTGGAGGTCAAGAGCCTCAAGACCGTCACGCTCTACGACGGCGGCAACGAGCCCCGGCAGCTGCGGACGACGGCCGTGACCGTCGAGGAGCTGCTCAAGGGCGAGAACCTCTCGCTCGGGCCGGACGACAAGCTCGACGCGGCGCTGGACCTGCGCGTCACCAACGGTGCCGAGGTCCACATCACCCGCACCGGTGTGTCCGTGATCAACGCGACGGAGGCCATCCAGCCGTCCGTCGAGGAGGTCAAGGACGACACGATGATGAAGGGCCAGAAAGAGGTCCTGGACCCGGGCGAGGCCGGCGAGCAGATCGTCACCTACCGCGTCACGGTGAAGAACGGCCAGGAGACCGGCCGCGAGAAGCTGGGCGCGAAGGTCACCAAGGAGCCGAAGCCCAAGAAGGTCAAGGTCGGCACCAAGCTCCCGCCCGACGGCGAGGTGTGGGACCGGCTGGCCAACTGCGAGGCGACCGGCAACTGGGCCATCAACACCGGCAACGGCTACTACGGCGGCCTGCAGTTCAACAAGGGCACCTGGGACGCCTACGGCGGCAGCCAGTACGCCGCCTACCCGCACCAGGCGACCCGGGAGCAGCAGATCGCGGTGGCCAGCAAGCTGCGGGACGCCCGCGGCGGCTACTCGGCGTGGCCCCACTGCCAGGCCCAACTCGGCCTGCCGTAACCCCCGCCACCCAACTCTCTCCCTCCCCGAGGCCCGATTTGACATGGGTTCGGGTGCCTTGGGCTGGTCGAAGCCGGCAGGCTTGGCGGGCGCTTTTTCCGCCGGGCCTGCCGGCTTTGGCCTGCCTGGGGTGCCCGTAAGGGCCCCATGTCAAATCGAGCCGGACCCGACCAGGCGCACGCACACGCGCCCCACCCTCAACCGTCATGGACAATGCACGGGTGACTGAGGACTCGACGTCGACCGAACCGGGGAGCCGACTCCTCGGCCCGGCCGACGTCCGCAGGCTGGCCGCGGACCTGGACATCCGCCCCACCAAGAAGCTGGGGCAGAACTTCGTGCACGACCCCAACACGGTGCGGCGCATCGTGACGGCCGCCGACCTGCGCCCGGACGACGTGGTCCTCGAAGTCGGCCCCGGCCTGGGCTCGCTGACGCTGGCGCTGCTGCCCTCCTGCCGCGCCCTGGTGGCCGTGGAGATCGACGGGGTGCTCGCGGAACGCCTGCCCGTCACCGTGGCCGAGCGCGCGCCCGACCTCGCGGACCGGTTGTCCGTCGTGCACGAGGACGCCATGCGCGTCACCCCGGACCAGCTCCCGGTCCCGCCGACGGCCCTGGTGGCCAACCTGCCGTACAACGTGGCCGTGCCCGTGGTGCTGCACCTGCTGGCCGCGCTGCCGTCGTTGCGCACCGGGCTGGTGATGGTGCAGTCCGAGGTGGCCGACCGGATGGCCGCCGGGCCCGGCAGCAAGGTCTACGGCGTGCCCAGCGTGAAGCTCGCCTGGTACGCCGACGCCCGCCGGGCCGGGCCCGTGCCGCGCTCGGTGTTCTGGCCGGTGCCCAACGTGGACTCGGCGCTGGTCGCGTTCGAGCGGCACGCCCCCCTGTCCACTGTGGACCAGAAGCGGCTCTTCTCGTTGGTGGACGCGGCTTTCGCGCAGCGGCGCAAGATGCTGCGCGGCGCCCTGTCGGGGTGGGCCGGCTCGGCCGTCGAGGCGGAGCGGCTCCTCGTCGCCGCAGGGGTGGATCCCTCCCTGCGCGGCGAACAACTGGCCGTCGGTGACTTCATCCGGATAGCCGAGGCCGCGTCCGCCCGGTAGTCGATGATCTTTCGGCCGAAAGTGTGATTTGCCGGACGATCCGGTTTCAGGCTTGCGTCAGTCGGGCCTCGTCAGGTCTACTCGTTGTGCCATCCCGAGCGGCCGAGAGACCTGGCTCTACGACGCCGCAGCAACCACCCCTCCATGGGGGAAGGTGCTTCAGCCAGGACCGATGGAGGATCACGTGCCCAGGATGCGAATGCTCACCCGACGGCGGGTCGTCGACCACGGCCGCCGCACCTCCTCGGCCTGTCGCAGCTGCTAGCAGCCCGTAGGCGCTTTCGGATCCCCGCGTCCTTCACCAGGACACCTTTCTGAGCTGAGCCGTCGGTCACGCACGCCATGAGCGTGCGCTGCCGCATGCAGTCGTGGAGCGAAACGTGATCACTGTCGAGAACCTCACCAAGACCTTCCCCGGGAGTACCGGCCAGGTTCGCGCGCTGGACGGCGTGAACCTGGACGTCGCCGCGGGCACCGTCCTCGGCGTCGTCGGCCCCAGCGGGGCGGGCAAGTCCACCCTGGCCCGGTGCGTCGCGCTCCTGGAGCGCCCCGACAGCGGCTCGATCCGCGTCGACGGCACCGACCTCGTGAACCTCGACGGGACCGCGCTGCGCGCCGCCCGCCGGCAGATCGGCGTTGTGCCGCAAGGGGATTCCCTGCTGCGCCAGCGCACCGCCGCGGGCAACGTCGCGCTGCCGCTGGAGGCCGCGGGCGTGGCCGGCCCGCAGCGCCGCACCCGCGTCGCGGAGCTCCTCGACCTCGTCGGCCTGACCGACAAGGCCGGCTCCTACCCCGACCAGCTCTCCGGCGGCCAGCGCCAGCGGATCGCGGTCGCGCGGGCCCTCGCCGCCGCGCCGTCGGTGCTGCTGGCCGACGAGCCGACCTCCGCGCTCGACCCCGACACCACCGGCTCGGTGCTCGCCGTGCTGGACCGGGCGCGCGCCGAGCTCGGCGTGACGGTCCTCGTCGTCACCCACGACATGAGCGTCGTCCGGAAGATCTGCGACGACGTCGCGGTGCTGGAGGACGGCCGCGTGGTGGAGCACGGCAAGGTGCTCGACCTGGTGTCCGACGCCGCCAGCCGCACGGCCGGGTCGCTGCTGCCCGCCGTGGACCAGAACCCGGCGCTGGAGAGCGCGTTCGACCGGGTCGCGGACGTCGTGCTGGTCGGCTTCGCCGCCGTCGGCGCGCTGCTGCCCGAGGCCACCAGCCGGTTCGGCGTCGAGCTGAACCTGCTCGGCGGCGGCCTGACCCGGCTCGGCGAGACCCCGGTCGCGCGGTTCCGCGTCGGCCTGAAGGGCGAGCGGGCGGACTCGGCGCTGGAGTGGATCTCGGAGGCGGGCGGCTCGGTGCGCAGGACCCTGTCGGGTCCGCAGGGAGTAGCTGCGTGAGGTCTGCAACACCCTGGTCGCAGGTCTTCGACCAGTTGCTCGTCGCCACCGGTCAAACGCTCTACATGGTGGTGGTCTCCACCGTCATCGCCGTGCTGCTCGGCACTCCCGTCGGCATCTGGCTTCAGCTCACCGCTCCCGGTGGGCTGAAGCCCCGGCCGGCGCTCCACAAGGTCCTCGGGTTCGTCGTGGACCTGGGCCGCTCCATGCCGTTCCTGGTCCTGCTGATCGTGCTGACCTCGCTGACCAGGCTGCTGCTCCAGGACACCATCGGTCCCACGGCGGCGATCGTGCCGCTGTCGGTCGGCGCCGTCCCGTTCGTCGGCAGGCTCGTGCAGAACGTGCTGGCCGAGGTGCACGTGTCGGTGGTCGAGGCCGCCGTCACCACCGGGTCGTCGACGTGGCGGATCGTGCGCAGCGTGCTGCTGCGCGAGTCGCTGCCCGCGCTGGTCAACGCCATCGGCGTGACCGCGATCGCGCTGCTGGGCTACTCCGCGATGGCCGGGGTGGTCGGCGGCGGCGGTCTCGGTGACCTCGCCGTGCGCATGGGGTACCAGCGGTTCAACGAGCGGTACCTGTGGAGCACGGTCGTGGTGCTGGCGATCATCGCCACCGCGATCCAGTTCGTCACCAACCGGGTGGCCCGCGGCATCGACCGCCGCCGCACGGCCTCCGTCTGATCGTCTCTCGTTCCCCACCGTTAGGAATGACATGCGTATTCGTGCTGCCCTGCTGGCCGTGCTGCTGACCGCAGTGGGCTGCGGTAGTGGCGACACCGGCGCCGCCTCGGACCCCAACGCGGCGCTGAAGGTCGGTGTGAGCCCCGTCCCGCACGCCCAGGTGCTGCGGTACGTGGCGGACAACCTGGCCGCCGCCAAGGGGCTGAAGATCGAGGTCGTCGAGTTCACCGACTACGTGCAGCCGAACACGGCGCTCGTGGACGGGTCGCTGGACGCCAACTACTTCCAGACCGTGCCCTACCTCGACACGTTCAACGCCGAGCGCGGCACGTCGCTGGAGTGGATCGGGCCGGTGCACCTGGAGCCGCTCGGCGTGTACTCGAAGAAGCACAAGTCGTTGGCCGACCTGCCGTCCGGCGCGCGGGTGGCCGTGGCCAACGACGCGACGAACGAGGCCAGGGGCCTGAAGCTGCTCCAGGACAACGGGTTGATCAAGGTCGAGCCGGGCACCGAGGGCACGGCCACGATCCGGGACATCGCGGAGAACCCGCGCGGGTTGGAGTTCGTCGAGCTGGAGGCGGCCCAGCTGCCCCGGTCGTTGGACGACACCGACGCCGCCGTGGTGAACGGCAACTACGCCATCGACGCCGGTCTCTCGCCCGCGTCCGACGCGCTGGCCCTGGAGAAGGCCGAGGGCAACCCGAACGCGAACGGCCTGGTCACGCGGACCGAGCTGAAGGACGACCGGCGGGTGAAGGACCTGCTCGCGCTGCTCCAGTCGCAGGAGGTCAAGGACTACATCAAGACCACCTTCGCCGGCTCCGTCCTGCCCGTCTGATCCGCGACCGCCTCCCCCGCGCGTCCTGCGCCCAACCGCGTGTCCTACCTCCGCGTCGCGAGAGTCCTACGTTCGCGTCGCGAGAGTCCTACGCCCAGGACACCCGAGTTGAACGCTCAGGCGCGCGGGGACGGGCGTGACCCGGCGTGTGACCGGGGGTGCGACCGGGGCGCGGACCCGCCGGAACGCCCTGCCGAACGTGTGTTGCGCCGCAGGTCAGCGGTCGGTAGGAGCGGGCTACCCGGAAACGCCCGTACGCTGCATGGCGTGCTCGCTGTCGTCCCACCCCCGGTCATCGTCCGCGTCCCGGCCAAGGTCAACCTGCACCTGGCCGTCGGCGATTCCCGCGCGGACGGGTACCACGACCTGGTGACGATCTTCCAGGCCTTGTCGCTGACCGACGAGGTCACCGTCGCCATCGCGGAGGACCCCGGGGTGGAGGTGCACGGCGAGGGCGCCGACTCGGTGCCCACCGGCGCGTCCAACCTGGCGTGGCGAGCGGTGCGGGCGCTGGCCCAGCACGTCGGCCGCGACCCCGACGACCCGAAGGTCCGGATCGTCATCCGCAAGTCCATCCCGGTCGCCGGCGGCATGGCGGGCGGCAGCGCGGACGCCGCGGCGACGCTGGTCGGCCTGGCCGCGCTGTGGCGGCTGGAGATCAGCCGCGACGAGCTGGCCGGGGTCGCGGGCAAGATCGGCGCGGACGTCCCGTTCGCCATCTACGGCGGCACGGCGCTCGGCACCGACCGGGGCGACCGGATCGTGCCCGTGCTGTCCCGCCACACGTTCCACTGGGTGCTCGCGTTCGACCGGCGCGGCCTGTCCACGCCCGAGGTGTTCGACGAGCTGGACCGGCTGCGCGCCGACGGCGACCCGCCCCGCGTCGGGGAGGCCGAAGCCGTCCTCGAAGGCCTGGCCTCCGGCGACCCGCGCCAGCTCGCGCTGCTGCTCGGCAACGACCTGCAGGCCGCTGCCGTCTCGCTGCGCCCGAACCTCCGCCGCACGCTGCGCGCGGGCGTCAACGCGGGCGCGCTGGCGGGCATGGTGTCCGGTTCGGGTCCGACCTGCGCATTCCTCTGCACGGACGGCGACTCGGCGGTGCGCGTGGCCGCCGAGCTGGCGGGCGCGGGCGTCTGCCGGACGGTGCGCGTGGCGCAGGGGCCGGTGCACGGCGCGCGCGTCGTGGGCACCGAGGAGGCGCCCCGCCCGATCCCGCCCGAGGTGCACGCCTGACCTGCCCGCCCGGCTCCCCTGTGACGTAGGACTCCCCGGCCCGGTCAGGGCGGGTGCCCCGCGTCGGGGAACGGTGCCGTCACCGGCCCGGTGGCTAGGCTGGCGTACCGCGTTGTCACACGATCTCGACGAAGGTGCTGGTACATGGCCAACTTGGTCAACTTGGAGAACGTCTCCAAGTCGTTCGGCGTGCGTCCGCTGCTCGACGGCGTGTCCCTCGGCGTCGGTGAAGGCGACCGCATCGGCGTCGTCGGCCTCAACGGCGGCGGCAAGACGACGCTGCTGGAGGTGCTGGCCGGCCTCGCCGAACCGGACGAGGGACGGGTCAGCCAGAACCGCGGGCTGCGCATGGCGGTGGTCACGCAGCGCACCGAGCTGCCCGAGGGGTCGACGGTCCGCAACGCGGTGATCGACCCGCTCGGGTTCGACGCCGAGCACGAGTGGGCCGCCGACGCGCGGGTGCGGTCGATCCTCGACGGGCTCGGCATCACCGGGTTCGGGCTGGACTCGCCGGTCGGCACGATGTCCGGTGGCGAGCGGCGGCGGGTCGCGCTGGCCGCGGCGCTCGTGCAGGACCTGGACCTGGTCGTGCTGGACGAGCCGACCAACCACCTCGACGTCGAGGGCGTGCGGTGGCTGGCCGAGCACCTGCTGGCCCGCCGCACGGCGCTCGTCGTCGTCACGCACGACCGCTGGTTCCTGGACACGGTGTGCAGCCGCACGTGGGAGGTCGTCGGCGGTCGCGTCGAGCAGTACGAGGGCGGTTACGCGGACTGGATCTTCGCCCGCGCCGAGCGCGCCCGACTGGCCGACACCCTGGAGGAGAAGCGCCGCAACCTGGCCCGCAAGGAGCTGGCGTGGCTGCGTCGCGGCGCACCCGCCCGCACGTCCAAGCCCCGCTACCGCATCGACGCCGCGGAGGCGTTGATCTCCGACGTGCCGCCGCCGCGCGACTCGGTCGAGCTGCTGGCGTTCGCCAAGCGCCGGCTCGGCCGCACGGTGCTGGAGCTGGAGGACGCGACGCTGACCGTGCCCGACCGGGTGCTGGTGCGCGACCTGACGTGGCGGATCGGGCCCGGTGACCGGGTCGGCATCGTCGGCGTGAACGGGTCGGGCAAGACGACGCTGCTTAAGGCGTTGGCGGGCGAGCGCGAGCTGGAGGGCGGCAAGCGCGTCCAGGGGCAGACGGTGAAGCTCGCGCACCTCAGCCAGGAGCTGCACGACCTGGACGGGTCGATGCGCGTGCTGGAGGCCGTGGAGGAGATCGCGCGGCGGGTCGTGCTGGGCAAGCAGGAGATGTCGGCGTCGCAGCTGGCCGAGCGGTTCGGGTTCTCGTCGCAGAAGCAGTGGACGCCCGTCGGTGACCTGTCCGGCGGCGAGCGGCGGCGGTTGCAGCTGTGCCGGCTGCTGATGGCCGAGCCGAACGTGCTGCTGCTCGACGAGCCGACCAACGACCTGGACATCGACACGCTGCAGCAGCTGGAGGACCTGCTCGACTCGTGGCCGGGGACGCTGGTGGTCATCTCGCACGACCGCTACCTGGTGGAGCGGGTGTGCGATCACGTCGTGGCGCTGTTCGGCGACGGCGGGCTGACCGACCTGCCCGGCGGCATCGAGGAGTACCTGCGCCGGCGGGACAGGCAGAAGGAAGCCGACGCCGTGCCCGTCGCGAAGACCGCTTCGGCACCGTCGTCGGCCGCGGACCAGCGCGCGGCGCGCAAGGAGCTGTCCCGCCTGGAACGCCGGTTGGAGACGTTGCAGAAGAAGGAGGCGCAGCTGCACTCGGCGTTGGCCGAGGCGGCCACCGACCCGGAGCGCCTGCTGGCCCTGGACGCCGAGCTGAAGGCCGTCATGGCCGAGGCGGAGGACGTCGAGGCGCAGTG
This sequence comes from Actinosynnema sp. NPDC023658, assembly GCF_040639995.1. NCBI lineage: Bacteria > Bacillati > Actinomycetota > Actinomycetes > Pseudonocardiales > Pseudonocardiaceae > Actinosynnema > Actinosynnema sp. NPDC023658. The sequence continues at coordinate 19,959 of NZ_JBFAAX010000072.1, forward strand.
GCTGGCCGCCGCCGAGACCGCCGAGGGCTGACCCTCACCGCGAGAGTCCTACGTCCACGCCGCGAGAGTCCTACGTTCGCAGCACCTGAGTTCAACGCTCACGCTTAACGCCGTTAAGCACGAGCGTTGAACTCAGGGTGCGT
>NZ_JBFAAX010000073.1:0-20085 GCF_040639995.1 Actinosynnema sp. NPDC023658
CCTGCTCGGTCACCGAGCAGAGCGCGTTGCCGCGGCTGTCGATCCAGACGCCGTGAGTTCAACCCTCAGCGTTGAACTCGGGTGCGCTGGACGTAGGACTCTCGCGGCGTGGACGTAGGACTCTCGCGTTTGGGTTCGCGAATCAGGAGCGGTCCGTGACCGGTGGGTCGCGGTGCGCAATACGTCCCATCGGGTGAACGGAGCGGGCGTGTCCGACTTGCAGACGAGTAGTGCTCGGGCATAGGTTGACCCCTACATCTAGTGGTTACACCGTTGTAGTTGGTCTACCGGTTGGGGTTTTCCCCACGACGAGGGCTAACGCGATGGATGCTGCCCAGGGGAGGGGGAGACCAGCCGTGCGATGCCCGTTCTGCCGGAACTCGGACTCGCGTGTCGTCGATTCCCGCGAGGTCGACGAGGGCCAGGTCATCCGCCGCCGCCGGTCGTGCACGGCCTGCGGCCGCCGCTTCACCACGGTCGAGGAGGCCGTGCTCGCGGTGGTCAAGCGCTCCGGCGTGACGGAGCCGTTCAGCCGCGACAAGGTCGTCGTCGGCGTGCGCCGCGCGTGCCAGGGCCGCCCCGTCGACGAGGACGCCCTCCAGCAGTTGGCGCAGCGCGTCGAGGAGTCGATCCGCTCCGGCGGCGTCGCCGAGATCCCCAGTCACGAGGTGGGCCTGGCCATCCTCGGCCCCCTGCGCGAGCTGGACGAGGTCGCGTACCTCCGCTTCGCGAGCGTGTACCGCTCCTTCTCGTCCGTCGAGGACTTCGAGAAGGAGATCGCTGATCTTCGCACCGCCCAGAGCACGGACGACTGAGCGGACGCGACGCAGGACAACCGCGCGACCGGCCTCGGACGGGGAGCCCGGACGTGGTCGCGCACGCCAATTTCCAGACGAGCAAGACGAGAGGGACCCGGGATGACGGAGACCGTCGGTGGCTCCAGCAAGAAGACGGCCACCCGCAACGGTGCGGTGGACAAGAACGCCAAGCTCAAGGTGGAGCGCGTCTACACCACCGCGGGCACGCACCCGTACGACGAGGTCACCTGGGAGCACCGCGACGTCGTGATGACGAACTGGCGCGACGGCTCGGTGAACTTCGAGCAGCGCGGCGTCGAGTTCCCCGACTTCTGGTCGGTCAACGCCACCAACATCGTCACCAGCAAGTACTTCCGCGGCGCGGTGGGCACGCAGCAGCGCGAGCACAGCCTGCGCCAGCTCATCGACCGCGTGGTGAAGACCTACGTCGAGGCGGGCGTCAAGCACGGCTACTTCGCCACCGAGGACGACGCCGAGATCTACGAGCACGAGCTGACCTGGATGCTGCTGCACCAGGTGTTCAGCTTCAACTCGCCGGTGTGGTTCAACGTCGGCACGACCTCCCCGCAGCAGGTCAGCGCCTGCTTCATCCTGTCGGTCGACGACACGATGGAGTCGATCCTGAACTGGTACCGCGAGGAGGGCCTGATCTTCAAGGGCGGCTCCGGCGCGGGCCTGAACCTCTCGCGCATCCGCTCGTCCAAGGAACTGCTGTCCTCCGGCGGCACGGCGTCCGGCCCGGTGTCGTTCATGCGCGGCGCGGACGCGTCGGCGGGCACCATCAAGTCCGGTGGCGCGACCCGCCGCGCGGCGAAGATGGTCGTGCTCGACGTGGACCACCCCGACGTCGAGGAGTTCATCGAGACCAAGGCGCGCGAGGAGGACAAGGTCCGCGCGCTGCGCGACGCCGGGTTCGACATGGACCTGGGCGGCAAGGACATCGTGTCCGTGCAGTACCAGAACGCGAACAACTCGATCCGCGTGTCGGACGAGTTCATGCACTCCTACGAGAACGGCGGCCGGTTCGGCCTGCGCGCCCGGATGACCGGCGAGGTCATCGAGCACGTGGACGCCAAGGGCCTGTTCCGCAAGCTGGCGCAGGCGGCGTGGGAGTGCGCCGACCCGGGCATCCAGTACGACGGCACGATCAACGACTGGCACACCACGCCGGAGTCGGGCCGGATCACCGCCTCGAACCCGTGCTCGGAGTACATGCACCTGGACAACTCCAGCTGCAACCTGGCGTCGCTGAACCTGATGAAGTTCCTGTCCGACGACGGCTCGTTCAACGCCGAGCTGTTCGCCAAGTCGGTCGAGATCATCATCACCGCGATGGACATCTCGATCTGCTTCGCGGACTTCCCGACCCCCGCGATCGGTGAGACGACCCGCGCGTTCCGCCAGCTGGGCATCGGCTACGCGAATCTGGGCGCGCTGCTCATGGCGACCGGTCACGCGTACGACTCCGAGGGTGGCCGCGCGCTGGCCGCCGCGATCACCTCCCTGATGCAGGCCGTGGCGTACAAGCGGTCCGCGGAGCTGGCGGGCATCGTCGGCCCGTACGAGGGCTACGCCCGCAACGCCGAGGCGCACCAGCGGGTCATCCGCAAGCACTCGGCCGCCAACGACATGCTGCGCACGTACCACGCGAACGACGGCGCGGTGCAGAAGGTCGCGACGAAGGCCTGGCAGGAGTGCCAGAAGGTCGGCGCCCGCAACGGCTGGCGCAACGCGCAGGCCAGCGTGCTCGCGCCCACCGGCACCATCGGCCTGATGATGGACTGCGACACCACCGGCATCGAGCCCGACCTGGCGCTGGTCAAGTTCAAGAAGCTGGTCGGCGGCGGCTCGATGCAGATCGTCAACCAGACCGTGCCGCGCGCGCTGCGCGTCCTGGGCTACCAGGAGGAGCAGGTCGAGGCGATCGTCGAGTACATCGGCGAGCACGGCCACGTGGTGGACGCGCCGGGCCTCAAGCCCGAGCACTACGAGGTCTTCGACTGCGCCATGGGCGACCGCTCGATCGCGCCGATGGGCCACGTGCGGATGATGGCCGCGGTGCAGCCGTTCATCTCGGGCGCGATCTCCAAGACGGTGAACATGCCGGAGACGGCGACCGTCGAGGACGTCGAGGAGATCTACTACCAGGGCTGGAAGCTGGGCCTGAAGGCGCTGGCGATCTACCGCGACAACTGCAAGGTCGGCCAGCCGCTGTCGGCGGGCAAGTCGGCCAAGGCGTCGTCGACCACGTCGTCGGAGGCCAAGACCGAGACCGTCGTGGAGTACCGCCCGGTGCGCAAGCGGCTGCCGAAGAAGCGCCCGTCGCAGACGGTGTCGTTCACGGTCGGCGGCGCGGAGGGCTACCTGCACGCCGGTTCGTACCCCGACGACGGCCTGGGCGAGATCTTCGTCAAGCTCGGCAAGCAGGGTTCGACGCTGGCCGGCGTGATGGACGCGTTCTCCATGTCCATCTCGGTGGGCCTGCAGTACGGCATCCCGCTGGAGTTCTACGTCTCGAAGTTCCAGAACCTGCGCTTCGAGCCGGCGGGCATGACCGACGACCCGGACGTCCGGATCGCGACCAGCGTGCTGGACTACTTGTTCCGCCGGTTGGCGCTGGACTACCTGCCGCTGGAGAAGCGGGCGCAGCTCGGCATCTACACCGCCGACGAGCGCACCGCCCAGGTGTCCGCGGACTACGGCAACGGTGACGTGGACCTGGAGGGTCTGCGCACGTCGGTCGACGCGGCCCCGGCCGCCGCCACCCCGGCGCAGGTCGAGGAGAAGAAGCCGAAGCCGCAGGACGTGCGCGTGGGCAGCTCCACGGAACTGCTCGAACTGCACCTGGGCAAGGCCGCCGACGCGCCGCTGTGCATGACGTGCGGCACGAAGATGCGCCCGGCTGGCTCGTGCTACCTGTGCGAGGGCTGCGGCTCCACCTCGGGCTGCAGCTGAGCCCGACAAGGCGAGCAGCCACCCGTGAGGTGAGCTGACAACTCCACAGCGACATGGGGCTCGGGACCACGCGTCTCGAGCCCCATGTGCGATACGTACCGGTGCAAGTGCGCCGGAACGACGGATGCCCGGCCTTGGCGGGCCGGGCATCCGTTGCAGCCGGACCGAGGTCGTGACTGCGGTGTGAGAACCACTATGCGACCACGCGCCGACTGCGATCACAAATCGAGAAGGTCGAAACGCATCGACCTGCACCGCCGAGTACGTCACGTACTTGACGTACCTATGGACTGAGGGCACTCTGATGACAGCTCATCAGGAGGTCGACATGTCCGCTGTGCACTACGACAGCTACACAGAGGCTCGCGCGCACCTCAAGGACTTGCTCGACGCCGCGGAGAAGGGGCGGGTCGCCACGGTTCGGCGTGACTCCGCCACCACGGCCGTCGTGGACGTCGAGCGATTGCGCCACTTCCTCGCGTCGATCGTCCCATCGCGCGCGCAGGTCGTCCCGGAGGCCGGCGGCTGGTCGGTGTTCATCCCGGGACTGCCGGTGGCCGCTGACGGTGCGTCGTTCGACGAGGCGATCACCGAGATGGTCGACGCCCTGCGCGAGTACGCGGAGGACTGGCAGGACCGCCTGCTGGACACCCCGAACCACCGGGACAACTGGGGACTCGTGCAACTGATCAGCTTCAGCGACGACGACCAGCTCCGCGACTGGCTCGTCGGTGCCGCGCGGTGACTTCCTGGCCGCAGCCGACGCGCAAGGATCACGAGGCCTTCTTCCAGGTCGAGGAATGGCGTGCGGTGCGCGACGCCCGGGGTCGGACCGGGACGCACCACGTCACTTACGAACTCGGTCTCGACGACGGCAAAATCCTGCGCACCCGCATCTCCCATCCGGTGGACCGCACCGGCTACGGGCGGGGCCTGTGGAACCACATCCTGCGCGATCAGCTCGACGTCGACGAACCGGTGTTCTGGTCCTGCGTGCAGGATGGCGTCAGACCTGCTCGCGGCACGCCTGAACAGCCGGCGGAGGCACTGCCCGCCGATCTCGTGCACCTGTTGATCTCGCGGGTCGGTCTCGTGGAGTCCGAGGTGGCCGGGATGAGCAAGGACGAGGCTGTCGCCAGGATGCAGCGCTACTGGACCGACGGCGGTTGAGCACGTCGGCACCTGCTTGGCGGCCTTCGCGAGAGTTCCGGTGAACGCCGGGAGTCGGCTTCCCGCCCGTTTTTCCCGCGCCCCGAGCACGGCCGGCTCCTACGCTGTCGCGGTGATGCGGGCGAGCGGGGCGTTGTTCGGGTTGGCGTACGGGGACGCGCTGGGTGCGCCCACCGAGTTCATGACCGTTGCCGAGATCGAGCAGCGCTACGGCGCGGGCGGGCCGGGGGAGATCGAGGGGGATCCCGCCCTGGTCACCGACGACACCCAGATGACGTTGGCCGTCGCGCGGGCGCTGGTCGGCGGGACGGCCGGGATCGTCGAGGCGTTGCGCGACCACTTCGTGCGGTGGTGGGAGTCGCCCGACAACAACCGCGCGCCCGGCATGACGTGCCTCCAGGCGTGCGAGAAGCTGGCCGCCGGGCTGCCGTGGCGTGAGGCCACCGGGGCGTCGTCCAAGGGCTGCGGCGCGAACATGCGCGTCGTGCCGGTCGGCCTGGTGCCGGACCTCTCCGACGACGACCGGGCCGGGATCGCCCAGCTCCAGTCCGCCCTCACGCACGGCCACCCGACGGCGCTCGCGGCCTGCGAGCTGACGGCGTTCGCGGCGCACTGGCTGCGTGGCGGCATGGACCCGGGCGACCTCACGGCCGCGCTGCGCGAGCGGTGCGCGCAGCAGCGGACCGAGTACCGCGAGGAGTGGTTGGCCGACCTGTGGGTCCGGCCCGGCGTCTCGGAACCCGACGAGTTCATCGCGAGGGGGTGGGACGAGTGCGCGGCCGCGCTGGACGTGCTCGCCGCCGCGGGCGACGACCGGGACGCCGATCCATGCCTGGCCACGGGTGCGGGGTGGGTCGCGGAAGAGGCGCTGGTCACCGCGCTGCACTGCTTCCTGCTGTTCCGCGACGAGCCGGTGGCGGCGCTGTCCCGCGCGGCGACGACGTCCGGCGACTCGGACTCGATCGCGTGCCTCACCGGCGCGTTCGCGGGGGCCGCGCACGGTCTCGACGCGTGGCCGCCGGAGTGGGCCGAGCGCATCGAGCACGGCGACGAACTGCCGCGCTCGGCCGGAGGTGGGACTGACGACCATCGACTGTTCTGGATAGGACGTTCCAAAACCTGCTAGCGTGAGCCCGTGCCGCGACCCAGGGAGTTCGACGAGGAGCAGGCGCTGGACGCCGCCATGCGCACGTTCTGGGCGAACGGCTACGAGGCGACGTCCACCGAGGACCTGTGCCGCGCCACCGGGTTGGGGCGCAGCAGCATCTACAACACGTTCACCAGCAAGCACGAGCTCTTCAAGCGCGCCCTCGTCCGCTACACCGACCTCATGTCCGCGGGCCAGCTCGCCCTGCTCGAAGACGGGACGCGGGCGCCCGACGACCGGTTGCGCGACCTGTTCGACGCGATCATCGCGGGTGAGGTGGAGAACCGGCGGGACGACCGCGGGATCGGCTGCCTGACCGTCAACACCACCGTCGAACTGGCCGGGCGGGACCGGGAGGCCGCCGAGCTGGTCTCCCGCGACCAGCGGCGCAGGCTGGAAGCGCTGGAAGTGGTCATCCGGGCGGGGCAGCGGGACGGCCGGTTCAGCTCCACCAGGGACGCGGCGGAGCTGGCGCGCTTCGTCAACGCGGTCATCGCGGGCATCCGGGTCGCCGGGCAGGGCGGCGCGGACATCCCCGCGCTGAAGGCCATCGCGGCCACCGCCCTGGACGCCCTCTAGAACGCCGGGAAGAACCTCGCAAGTACGAGCGGACCGCCGCACGCCCTCATTTTGGATAGATCGATACAAAATAGGAGCACCGGAATGCCCCGTGTCGTCCACCTCCTCGCCCTCGGCATCTTCACCATGGTCACCAGCGAGTTCGTCGTCGCCGGCCTCATGCCGCAGATGGCCGCCGGCCTGCACGTCACCATCCCCGAGATCGGCTACCTGATCACCGCGTTCGCCGCCGCGATGGCCGTCGGCGGACCCCTGCTGGCCGTGCTGATGCTGCGCTTCCGTCCAAAACCGGCGCTCATGACGCTGTTCGCCGTCTTCCTCGCCGGCAACGGCCTGGCCGCCACCGCCACCGACTACGGCGTGATGCTCACCGCCCGCGTCGTCACCGGCGCGGCGGCGCAGGCGTTCTTCGGCGTGGCGCTCTCGGTCACCTCCGCCTTGGTCGCGGAGGACCTGCGCGGCCGGGCCACGGCGGCCGTCATGAACGGGCTGATGCTCGGCACGCTCCTGGGACTGCCGGTGGCCACGTTCCTCGGGGAGCACCTCGGCTGGCGGGCGGCGTTCTGGGGCATCGCCGTGCTCACCGTCGTGGCCGCCGCCGGCACCGTCGCGGGCGTGCCGCGGCTGGACCGCGTCAGCGGCGACACGACCGTGCGCGCCGAGCTCCGGGCCGTCGCGCGACCGAGGCTGTGGTTGGTGCTGTCCACCAGCACGTGCGTCATCGGCGCGACCTTCGCCGCGTTCAGCTACGCCAACCCGATCCTCACCGAGGTCACCGGCTTCACCACGACAACCGTGCCGCTGCTGCTCATCGCCTACGGCGCCGCGACCGTGGTCGGCAACCACGTGGTCGGCCGGTTCGCAGACCGCCACGCGCTGCCGACGCTGGCCACCGGGCTGGCGCTGAACGCCCTGTTCCTCACCGCGTTCGCCTTGTTCGCCGGGGAGAAGGCGCCCGCCGTGGCGAGCCTGCTCGGCATCGGCCTGGTCGGCGTCACGATGAACCCCGCGCTGGTCACCCGCGTGCAGCGCCGGGGCGGCACCGGCGCGCTGGTCAACACCGTGCACGGGTCGTTCATCACGCTCGGCATCATCGTCGGGTCGTGGCTGGGTGGCTTGCTCATCACCGACCACGGCCTGCGCGCGCCGCTGTGGCTGGGCGCGGCGCTGGCGGTGTTCGGGCTGGTCAGCCTGCTGCCCGACCTCCGCCGGACCTCACCGGTTCCGCGGCACGCCACCTCGCGATGACGCGCCGCGGGACCGACGGGGTCAGGACTTGCGGAACAACTTGTTGCCCAACCACACGATCGGGTCGTAACGGCGGTCGGCCACGCGCTCCTTCATCGGGATCAGCGCGTTGTCGGTGATCTTGATGTGCTCCGGGCACACCTCCGTGCAGCACTTGGTGATGTTGCACAGGCCCAGGCCGTGCTCCGACTGCGCCTGGTCCACGCGGTCGGCCGCGTCCAGCGGGTGCATCTCCAGCTCGGCCACCCGCATCAGGAACCGCGGCCCGGCGAACGCTTCCTTGTTCTCCTCGTGGTCGCGGATGACGTGGCAGGTGTTGTTGCACAGGAAGCACTCGATGCACTTGCGGAACTCCTGCGAGCGCTCCACGTCGACCTGCTGCATCCGGTACTCCCCCGGCGCCACGCCGGCCGGCGGCTTGAAGGCGGGGACCTCACGCGCCTTCCGGTAGTTGAACGACACGTCGGTGACCAGGTCGCGGATGACCGGGAACGTGCGCATCGGCGTCACGGTCACCGTCTCGTCCTCCGAGAACACCGACATCCGCGTCATGCACAGCAGCCGCGGCTTGCCGTTGATCTCCGCCGAGCACGACCCGCACTTGCCCGCCTTGCAGTTCCACCGCACGGCCAGGTCCGGCGTCTGCGTCGCCTGGAGCCGGTGGATCACGTCGAGCACCACTTCGCCCTCGTTGACCTCGACGGTGAAGTCCTCCAGCCCGCCGCCCTCGTCCGAACCGCGCCACACCCGGAAGTGCCCCTGGTACCCCATGTCAGCCCTCCAGCTCGTCGGCGGTCAGGTACTTCTGCAGCTCGCTGTGCTCGAACAGCGCCAGCAGGTCCGATCGGATCGGGATCTGCGGCTCCTCGGCCACCTCGACCGACGAGCCGGACAACGTGCAGACCAGGAGCTTGCGCCGCCAGTCGGCGTCCATGCCCGGGTAGTCGTCGCGGGTGTGCCCGCCGCGGCTCTCGGTGCGCAGCAGCGCCGCACGCGCCACGCACTCGCTGACCAGCAGCATGTTGCGCAGGTCGAGCGCCAGGTGCCAGCCGGGGTTGAACTGCCGGTGCCCCTCGACCACCACGGTCGCGGCCCGCCGCTTCAGCTCCTCCAGCCGACCGATCGCCCGGTCCATCTCCTCGGCCCGCCGGATGATGCCGACCAGGTCGTTCATCGCCTGCTGGAGCTCCATGTGCAGCGTGTACGGGTTCTCACCGCCCGCGTCGGCGCCGGAGAACGGCGCCACCGCCGTCCGCTCCGCCTCGGTGACGGCCTCGTCCGAGCACACCGGACGCGTCGACAGGCCGCCGACGTAGTCCGACGCGCCCGCGCCCGCCCGACGCCCGAACACCAGCAGGTCGGACAGCGAGTTGCCGCCCAGCCGGTTCGAGCCGTGCATGCCGCCGGACACCTCGCCCGCCGCGAACAGGCCCGGCACCGACGACGCGCCCGTGTCCGGGTCGACCTGCACGCCACCCATCACGTAGTGGCAGGTCGGCCCGACCTCCATCGCCTGCGCGGTGATGTCGACGTCGGCCAGCTCCTTGAACTGGTGGTGCATCGACGGCAGCCGCCGCATGATCTCCTCGGCGGGCAGGCGCGTCGACACGTCCAGGAACACGCCGCCGTGCTCGGAGCCGCGCCCGGCCTTGACCTCGGAGTTGATGGCGCGGGCCACCTCGTCCCGCGGCAGCAGCTCCGGTGGTCGCCGGTTGCCGCCCGGGTCGGTGTACCAGCGGTCGGCCTCGGCCTCGTTGTCGGCGTACTTGTCCTTGAACACCTCGGGGATGTAGTCGAACATGAACCGCTTGCCGTCGGAGTTGCGCAGCACTCCGCCGTCACCGCGGACCGACTCGGTGACCAGGATCCCCTTCACCGACGGCGGCCAGACCATGCCGGTCGGGTGGAACTGGATGAACTCCATGTTGATCAGCGACGCGCCCGCGCGCAGGGCCAGGGCGTGACCGTCGCCGGTGTACTCCCAGGAGTTCGAGGTCACCTTGAACGACTTGCCGATGCCACCGGTGGCCAGCACCACGGCCGGCGCCTCGAACAGCACGAACCGGCCCGACTCGCGCCAGTAGCCGAACGCGCCGGCCACCTTGCCGTCGTCGAGCACCAGGTCGGTGACCGTGAACTCCTGGAACACCCGCAGCCGCGACTCGTAGTCGCCGGTCTCGGCGTAGTCGTCCTGCTGCAGCGACACGACCTTCTGCTGCAGGCTGCGGATCAGCTCCAGCCCGGTGCGGTCGCCCACGTGCGCCAGCCGCGGGTACTCGTGGCCGCCGAAGTTGCGCTGGCTGATCCGACCGTCCTTGGTGCGGTCGAACAGCGCGCCGTAGGTCTCCAGCTCCCACACCCGGTCGGGCGCCTCCTTGGCGTGCAGCTCGGCCATCCGCCAGTTGTTGAGGAACTTCCCGCCGCGCATGGTGTCCCGGAAGTGCACCTGCCAGTTGTCGTTCGAGTTGACGTTGCCCATGGCCGCGGCGATCCCGCCCTCGGCCATCACCGTGTGGGCCTTGCCGAACAACGACTTGCACAGCACCGCCGTGCGCATCCCGTGTTCCCTGGCCTCGATCGCGGCGCGCAGCCCCGCACCGCCGGCACCGATCACGAGCACGTCGAACGAATGCCGTTCCAGCTCGGGCAAAACCACTCCTCAGTTGACGAATCGGAGGTCGGTGATCGTCCCGGAGGCGACCAGCGCGACGTAGAGGTCCGTGACGCACACGAAGATCAGCGAGGCCCACGCCAGCTGCATGTGCCTGGCGTTGAGCTTGGAGATCTGCGTCCACGCCCAGTACCGGACCGGGTGCTTGGAGAAGTGCTTCAACCGCCCGCCCGCGATGTGGCGGCACGAGTGGCACGACAGCGTGTACGCGCCCAGGAGCCCGACGTTGACCAGCAGCACCAGGTTGCCCAGGCCGATGCCGGTGCTGAACGCGTAGATCGCGTCGTAGACGTTGATGAGCAGCAGGAGCGACGCCGCGTAGAAGAAGTAGCGGTGCAGGTTCTGCGCGATCAGCGGGAAGCGGGTCTCACCGGTGTACTTCGCGTGCGGCTCGCCCACCGCGCACGCGGGCGGGGACATCCACGCCGCCCGGTAGTACGCCTTGCGGTAGTAGTAGCAGGTCACGCGGAAGCCGAGCAGGAACGGCAGGATCACCACCGGCGGGGTGAGGAAACCCGGGAGCTCGGGCAGCGGGCGACCGAAGTGCGCCGCCGCGGGCAGGCACTCCTGGCTCAGGCACGGCGAGTACATGGGCGTCAGGTAGTGGTAGTCGTCCACCCAGTAGTAGTCGCCCATGAACGTGCGCACGGCCGCGTAGACGGAGATCAGGAGCAGGCCCACGAACGTCGCCAGCGGCGGTAGCCACCACCGGTCCGTGCGCAACGTGCGCTGGGCGATCTGCGCCCTCATACCTCACCTCGTTCCACGTCGTTGTGGTGCGGGACACAATGTGGCTTGGGCCACACCGTCGGGCCGAAAACGGGACCGGCCCCCGCGTCTTCACGCGGGGGCCGGTTTCGCGAACTGGTCAGGTTCGATGGCTGCGGTAGCCACCGAGTCCTTCATCGTCGGCGTCGTGCCACAACTGCGGGTCGTACGGCGTGTCCGGGACGACGACGACTTCGCGTTCGACCCGGGGCGCTTCCCGCTGCCGCGGCGTGCTGTCCAGGTCCAACAGCTCGGTCGCGTCGATGTCCATGCGCTCGACGTCGTTGGCCAGCCTCTGCACCGCGGCCACGTCGCCGTACCGCGCGCGCAGGCCACCGACGCAGTGGCGCAGTTGGCCAAGCGCCCGCCGCAGCTCCACGATCTCGGAGGACGTCATGGTCAGCACCTCCCTCGGGTCGATCCGTGTGCCGACTCTGCCAAGTAGACGGCGCTGTGACAAGCACCACAGGGAGACGAGTCGTGTCTCAGGATCTGAATCGTTTTTGTGACGATCATGTGTCGTGACATACTGTGCGTGCTGTCACGTCCGTCCGTGCGACGCCAGCGCTGTCGTCCCACCGGGCCACCACGGCCCGTGATCACCACCGGAGACAGCGAACACATGAGCGTGCATCCCGTCGTCGCCGAAGTGACGGCTCGAATCGCCGCCCGCAGCGCCGCCGGCCGGGCCGCCTACCTCGACCGAATCGCCCAGGCCCACCAGGACGGTCCCGCCCGCCGCGACATGGCGTGCAGCAACCTGGCCCACGGTTTCGCCGGCATCACGGGCGGTGACAAGGACCTCCTCCGGGCGCTGCGTCGCCCGAACGTGGCGATCGTGTCCGCGTACAACGACATGCTGTCCGCCCACCAGCCGATGCACGAGTACCCGGCGTGGATCAAGGACGCGGCCCGCGCCGTCGGCGGCGTGGCGCAGTTCGCGGGCGGCGTGCCCGCCATGTGCGACGGCATCACCCAGGGCCGCGCGGGCATGGAGCTGTCGCTGTACAGCCGCGAGGTCATCGCGATGTCCACCGCCATCGCGCTGGCGCACGAGATGTTCGACTCGGCGCTGCTCCTGGGCGTGTGCGACAAGATCACGCCGGGCCTGCTGATCGGCGCGCTGTCGTTCGGGCACCTGCCCGCGATCCTGGTGCCCGCCGGCCCGATGCACTCCGGCCTCCCGAACTCGGAGAAGGCGCGGGTGCGGCAGCTGTTCGCGGAGAACAAGGCGTCCCGCGAGGACCTGCTCGAAGCCGAGGCGCAGTCCTACCACAGCCCCGGGACCTGCACGTTCTACGGCACGGCGAACTCCAACCAGCTCGTGGTCGAGGTCATGGGCCTGCACCTGCCCGGCGCGAGCTTCGTGCCGCCGGGCACCAAGCTGCGGCGCGCTCTGACCGAGGAGGCCGCGCGGCGGGCGGTGGAGATCAGCCGCGGCGAGGACTACACCCCGGTCGGGCACGTGGTCGACGTGAAGTCCGTGGTCAACGGCGTGATCGCGCTGCTGGCCACCGGCGGGTCGACCAACCACACCATGCACCTGGTCGCCATCGCCTCCGCCGCGGGCATCGAGCTGAGCTGGGACGACTTCTCCGAGCTTTCGTCGGTGGTGCCGCTGCTGGCCCGCGTCTACCCGAACGGTTCGGCGGACATCAACCACTTCCAGGCCGCGGGCGGCGTGCAGTTCCTCGTCTCCACGCTGCTGGACACCGGCCTGCTGCACGCCGACGTGAAGACCGTGGCCGGTGACGGGCTGGACCGCTACCGGCAGGAGCCGGTGCTGGTCGAGGGCGTGCTCCAGTGGCGTCCGGGGCCGCCGCACTCGCTGGACACCGACGTGCTGCGGCCCGTGTCGGAGCCGTTCGCGGCCGACGGCGGCCTGCGCATGCTGTCCGGCAACCTCGGCCGCGCGGTGATCAAGGTGTCGGCGGTCAAGCCGGAGCACCGGGTCGTCGAGGCGCCCGCGCGGGTGTTCACCTCGCAGGAGGCGTTCAGCGCCGCGTTCCAGGCCGGTGAGCTGGAGCGGGACGTGGTGGTCGTGGTGCGGCAGCAGGGCCCGCAGGCCAACGGGATGCCCGAGCTGCACAAGCTCACGCCCGCGCTGGGCGTGCTGATGGACCGCGGGTTCAAGGTCGCGCTGGTCACCGACGGCCGGATGTCCGGCGCGTCGGGCAAGATCCCCGCCGCCATCCAGGTCACCCCGGAGGCGGCCGTCGGCGGCCCGCTGGCGCGGGTGCGCGACGGTGACGTGCTGCGGCTGGACGCCGAGACCGGCACGCTGGAGGTGTTCGTCGACCCGGCGGAGCTGGCCGCCCGCGACCTGGTGGACTTCCCGCCGGACGCGCAGGCGTGGGCCGGCACCGGTCGGGAGCTGTTCGCCGCGCTGCGCCGTGCGGTCGGGCCCGCCGACCGCGGCGCGAGCGTGTTCGGACCGATCGCGGCCTCGCACTTCGAAGGCCAGTTCAACCAGGAGGTGTCCCGGTGACCACCACCCCGGCGGGGTCCACGCCGGCCCACGCGACGGCGGCGGACCTGCTCGCGCTGTCCCCCGTCATCCCGGTCGTCGTCGTGGACGACGCCGAGCACGCCGTGCCGCTGGCGCAGGCGTTGCTGCGCGGGGGTGTCCGCGTGATCGAGCTGACCCTGCGCACGCCCGCCGCGCTGGCCGCGATCGAGCGGGTCGCGGCGGAGGTGCCGGGCATCGTGATCGGTGCCGGCACCGTGACCGCGCCCGAGCACGCCGAGCAGGCCGCGAAGGCCGGTGCGGCGTTCCTGGTGACGCCGGGCTCGACGGACCGCGTGCTGGACGCGGCCGAGGACACGGGGCTGCCGTTCCTGCCGGGCGCGGCGACCGTGTCGGAGGCGATGCGGCTGGCCGAGCGCGGCCTGACGTCGCTGAAGTTCTTCCCGGCCGAGGCCGCGGGCGGGGTGGACTACCTGAAGTCCATCGGCGCTCCGCTGCCCGGTCTGCGCTTCTGCCCCACCGGCGGCATCACCCCCGCGACCGCGCCGAACTACCTGGCGCTGCCGAACGTCGGGTGCGTGGGCGGCTCGTGGCTCGCGCCCAAGGACGCGCTGGCGTCGGGCGACTGGACCCGGATCGAGGAGCTGGCCAGGGCCACTTCGGCCCTCTGAGCCGGACGGCTCGGCCCTCCGGACCGCGGGGCTCGTTTCGGAGCCGCACGAAGGGCGCTTCCCCCGGCGGGGAGGCGTCCTTCGTCGTGCCGGGTGGTGCCGAGCCCGGCGGCGTGTCCGCCTGGCGTCGTGTCCGCCTGGGTGCGGGCGTCAGGCCAGGTGGGTGAGGGCTTCCGGGATCGAGTCCGCGACCGGGACGCCGGTGCGTTCGAGCACCTTGCGGGAGCTGGTGCCGGTCGCGACCAGGACCACCTGCGCGCCCACGTGCCGGGCGGCTTCGGCGTCGTCGGCCACGTCACCGATGAGCACGACGTCCGCGGGGCGCAGCTCCAGCGCATCCAGGTGCCGGGCCAGGTGCTCGGCCTTCGAGCCGCCGTCGGCGGGGGCCCGCAGGCCGTCCACCCGGTTGAACAGCTCGCCCAGGCCGAAGCGGGTGACCAGCGGGACCAGCTCGTCGTGGAACCACATCGACAGCAGCGACTGGGTGTGGCGCAGCGCCCTGAGGTGGTCGGGCACGCCGGCGGCCAGCCCGCACCGGTCCACCAGCGCGCGGTACTCGTCGTGGTAGACGAGGTCGATGCGGGCCCAGTCGGCGGGGGTGAGCGGTCGGCCGAACATCCGCTCGTAGCAGTCCTTGATCGGGCGGCTGAACGTGTCGCGCCAGTGCTCCAGCGTGACGGCCGCGTGGCCGAAGTCGGCGCAGACCCGGTTGACCGCGGCGAGCACGGCGTCGTTGTCCGCGAACAGGGTGCCGTTCCAGTC
Source organism: Actinosynnema sp. NPDC023658 (assembly GCF_040639995.1). NCBI lineage: Bacteria > Bacillati > Actinomycetota > Actinomycetes > Pseudonocardiales > Pseudonocardiaceae > Actinosynnema > Actinosynnema sp. NPDC023658. The sequence continues at coordinate 15,257 of NZ_JBFAAX010000073.1, forward strand.
CCAGACGACGTGTTCGGCCCTGATCCTCACCCGATCAGGCTACGGCGATAGGTTGGAAGCTCACTTCTGGGGAGGTAGTGGGGGATGAACACGCGTCGGACCACGGTGGTCGCCGAGCCTCGCGGGCAGGTGGCGCTGGTGTCGGTCGGGTTCCCGGTGCTGGGCGCGGTCGTGGTGTGGGGGCTGAAGTCGATCGCGGGATGGGTGGCCGGGCTGTCGTGGGCTCCGCTCCAGGGGCCGTTCACATTGGTGGCGTCCATCCCCGAGCCGTGGGCGACGGTGGGCTCGGTGGCCGTCGGCGCGGTGCTCGGGCTGGTGGTGGCCGGGATCGCGGCGCACGAGCGGCTCGTGGTCGAGGTGTTCAACGAGGGCGTCGAGCTGCTGAAGGGCGGCAAGCACCGCAGCTTCGACCGGACGTTGGTGTCCGGGGTGTTCCTGGACGGCAAGAAGCTCGTGCTGCTCGGTGTGGACAGTGGCGAGCTGGCCCGGGAGAACCACGACCTGAAGCCCGAGGAGCTGGCCGACGCGTTCCAGTCGCACGGCTACCAGTGGCTGGACGGCGACCCGTACCGCGACGACTACCGCCGGTGGGTCGACGGGACGCCGGACCTGCCGCCGGGCGCGAACGGGCTGCTGAAGGTGCGGGCCGAGGCGTTGCGCAAGGACGACAAGGAGGACGCCGACGAGCTGCGGGACGAGTTGAGCCGGCTGGGCGTCGTCGTGCGCGAGGAGAAGAAGCGCCAGTACTGGCGCCTCGCCCGCCCTCTGCCCTGACCTCGCAACGCCCGCCGGCGCGGTCCCGACCCACCAGCCGGTCCTCAGCGGCCGACCGGTCCCGATGAACCGTGGAGTCCTCGCCCAGCGTGGGGCCCTGACTCACCGGCCAGTCCTCACCGGCCGGCGCGAACCTGACCCACCGGCCGGTCCCGACCCGGCGGACACCCTGAGGCGCACCGGCTGAGCCGGCCCCGCCACGTACCGGCGGTGCGGCGCGGCCCTCGCCCACCGGGTCCGGTGGAGGTCAGTCCTGGGTCAGGTCGTCCAGCGTCGAGCTGTCCTCGCCCGCCCGGCGCAGTTCCTCGCGCACGACCCGGTACGCCAGGCCCTCCGCGTAGCCCTTGCGGGCCAGGGCGGAGACCAGGCGGCGGATCCTCGTGGTGTCGTCCAGGCCCGCCATGGTGCGCAGCTTCTTGCGCACCAGGTCACGCGCCCGGTGTTCCTCGGCCTCGTCGTCCACGGCGGCGACGGCCTCGGCCGCCACCTCGTCCGCCACGCCCTTGCGGCGCAGCTCCATGGCCAGGGCCCGCCGACCCAGGCCCTGGTAGGTGTGCCGCGAGCGCACCCAGACCTCGGCGAACGCGGCGTCGTCGATCAGGCCCGCCCGGTCGAACTTGGCCAGCACCAGCTCGGCCGTCTGCTCGCTGATGCCCTTGCGCAGCAAGGCGTCCTTCAGCTCCACGCGCGTCCGGGCCCGTGCGGCGAGCAGCGCGTAGCAGATGTCGGTCGCCTTGCGCTGCTCCTTCGCCGGGTCGACCGGACGCGGCTCGGTGTCCTCGGCCGAAGGGTCGCGGGACGGCCCGCGACCACGGCCACCTCGTCCTGCCACGCCCGCTTAGAACTCGACCGGAGCCGCAGCGGCCTCTTCGGCGTCGAGGGTGGCGCCGATGCCCAGCTTGTCCTTGATCCGCTTCTCGATCTCGTTGGCCACGTCCGGGTTCTCGCGCAGGAACTTCCGCGCGTTCTCCTTGCCCTGGCCCAGCTGGTCGCCCTCGTAGGTGTACCAGGCGCCCGACTTGCGCAGGATGCCCTGGTCGACGCCCATGTCGATGAGCGAACCCTCACGGCTGATGCCCTGGCCGTAGAGGATGTCGAACTCGGCCTGCTTGAACGGCGGGGCCACCTTGTTCTTCACGACCTTGACCCTGGTGCGGTTGCCGACCGGCTCGCCGCCGTCCTTCAGGGTCTCGATGCGCCGCACGTCCAGCCGCACCGACGCGTAGAACTTCAGCGCCTTGCCACCGGTCGTGGTCTCGGGCGAGCCGAACATCACGCCGATCTTCTCGCGCAGCTGGTTGATGAAGATCGCGGTGGTGTTGGAGTTGCTGAGCGCGCCGGTGATCTTGCGCAGCGCCTGGCTCATCAACCGGGCCTGCAGACCCACGTGGTTGTCGCCCATCTCGCCCTCGATCTCGGCGCGGGGCACCAGGGCCGCCACCGAGTCGATGACCAGGATGTCGAGCGCGCCGGAGCGGACCAGCATGTCCGCGATCTCCAGCGCCTGCTCACCGGTGTCGGGCTGCGAGACCAGCAGCGCGTCGGTGTCGACGCCCAGCTTCTTCGCGTAGTCCGGGTCGAGCGCGTGCTCGGCGTCGATGAACGCCGCGATGCCGCCGTTGCGCTGGGCGTTGGCCACGGCGTGCAGCGCCACCGTGGTCTTACCGGAGGACTCGGGGCCGTAGATCTCGATCACGCGGCCGCGGGGCAGGCCACCGATGCCGAGCGCCACGTCGAGCGCGATCGCGCCGGTGGGGATCACCTGGATCGGGGCGCGGGCTTCCTCACCGAGCCGCATGACCGAGCCCTTGCCGAACTGCTTGTCGATCTGGGCCAGTGCCAGCTCGAGGGCCTTGTCCCGGTCGGGTGCCTGGGGTGCCATCTGGAGTCCACCTCGGAGTGTCTTGGGGTCGCTGTGCGATGTCGGGGCCGACGTTACGGGTGGGGTCCGACATTTTTCGGCGCGGACCAGGTCAACCGCGGGGTGTTGTCACCCGGTCGTGTCGGGCAGTGTAGCCGAACAGGTGTTCGACCACCCGGTCGACACACCGGGTCACCGCCGCTGTTCCGGCACGTCGAACGCGTCGCAGACGGCCAGCCAGATCTCCTTGGTCGGAACCCCCGCCTCCAACGCCTGGTCGGGGGTGCGGCCGCCGAGGGCGGACAGCACGTGGTCCTTGGCCACCATCTCCGCCCTGACCTCACCGAACTCGGAGGCCATCAACTTGCGGAACATCGTGATGCGCATCGGGTCCAGGCTAGCGCGCCACTTCCCGCGCCCGACCGTCGCGCCCGACCGCCGAGCCCGGCGGGGGCGAGGCGCGCGGTCGGCTCACGCGTCCCGTTCGGACGCGAGGCGCCGGAGCAGGTCGAGCAGGGTCGCGCGATCCGCGGCGGACAGCGGGGAGAAGCAGTCGGCCAGCACCTCGTCCGCGACCTCGTGACCGGCCGCCAGCACCCGCTCGCCTGCCGGCGTGAGGTGGTGCTCCACCCGGCGTCCGCGCCCCGGTCGCCGCTCGACCACGCCCTGGGCCAGCAGACGGCCGGCGAGCGCCCCGAAGGCCTGCTCGGTCTGGAACGTCGCCGCGGCCAGCTCGCGCGCCGACGCGCCGGGCGAGCGGCCGACCGCGCGCAGGGCGTCCCACTGGGCCAGCGTCGTGCCGACGGCCGCCAGGGCGCTGTCCAACGCCCGGTGCTGCCGGTACTGGGCCTGCTTGACCGACCTGCCGAGTTCTTGCAGCTCACCGCGCACGGGCGGAGTCTACGCCAGAAACCCAACTAGCTTATCTAAAGATGTTTAGTTACGCTGGCGCCATGCTCCCCGACCACAGCACCGACCTCCCCCTGACCGCGTCCGAGGCCGGCACCGGCAGGCCCGTCCTCCTCCTGCACGGCGGCGGGGGTCCGGCCACCGTCGCCGGCCTCGCGCAGCACCTCTCCCGCACCGCGCACGTCATCACGCCGGTGCACCCCGGCTGGGACGGCACCCACCGACCCTGGTGGCTCACCGGGGTCGACGACCTCGCCCTCGCCTACCTGCGCCACCTGGGCGACCGCGGGCTGCGGGACGTCCTGGTCGTCGGCTCCTCGCTCGGCGGCTGGGTCGGCGCCGAGATGGCGGTGCGGGACACCGCGGGCGTCATCACCGGCCTGGTCCTGATCGACGCCGTCGGCGTGCACGTCGAGGGGCAGCCGATCACCGACGTCTTCGCGCTCGACGCCCGCGGGCTCGCGGAGCACTCCTGGCACGACCCGGACCGCTACCACGTCGACCCCGCCGACGTCCCGGCCGGGGAACTCGCCCGCCGGCAGCACAACACGGCCACCATGCGCGCCCTCGCGGGCGACCCGTACATGCACGACCCGGGGCTGCTGGGCCGGCTCGGGTCCGTCCGGGTGCCCGCCCTGCTGATCTGGGGTGGGAGCGACCGCGTCGTCACCCCGGCCTACGGCGCGGCGTACGCCGAGGCCTTCGGCGACGGCCGGCTGGAGGTCGTCCCCGAGGCGGGCCACCTCCCGCACGTCGAGCAACCGGCCGCCACCGCGGCCCTGGTCGACGCCCACCTGCGCCGGACGGGCCGGTCCGCCGACACCGTCCGACCGCCCGCGGCGCGCTAACCTCGGCGCGTGCTGCTGTTGCAGGAAGACCCCACCGGCATGTCCTCGCCGGCCGCCACGATCGCGATGATCGCCGGGCTCGTCGCGGCGATCGTCGTGGGCCTGCGCGCGCTCTGGTACAACCGCAAGCGCTGATCAGCGCACCCGCTGCAACGACGCGAACAGGCACGTCACCAGCAGCGGCAGCGCGGTGAACCCGACGACCAGGCCCAGCGCGGCGTAGGACCAGGCGGTCACCACCACGCCCGCCGTGACGCCGCCGAGCGCCCCGCCGACGTTCATGCACAGGTCCGACAGGCCCTGCGCGGCCGGCCGGTCCGCCACCGACACCGACTCGGTGAGCATTCGTGGAACGGGTCCGGCTGCACCAGTTCGCGGCCGGGCAGGAGCTGCGCGACCTCCCCCTCACCGACCTCCTCAAGGGCACCGGCGTCGAC
>NZ_JBFAAX010000074.1:0-20034 GCF_040639995.1 Actinosynnema sp. NPDC023658
TCTCGGAGTACCGGGACACCTGCCCGCACTCCTGACCCACCCGTCCGGGCCTGGTCCCGGTGGGAGGACGCCGTCGCGCCCGGTCGACGCGTGCCCGGGAAGCCCCGCCTCCCCGACGGTGGACAGGTGCCGCGCCCCGTGGTCCGTGCCGGGACGTGCGCTCAGGCCGGGTCCGCGGACGGGGACACGCCCCGGTACGGCAGGGTCTGGCTGTAGACGATGTTCGTGGTCGTGCTGCCGAACCCGATCAGGTCGTTGACGACCCGCTCCAGGTGCGGCATGGACGTGGCGGCGACCTTGAGCGTGTAGCAGTCGTCGCCCGTGGTGCGCAGGCACTCGACGATCTCGGGGCGTTCGGCGAGCAGCGCGTGCAGCGGCTCGTGCCGGTTGCCGGGGTACTTCAGGCGGACGACGGCGAGCACCGCGAAGCCGACCGCGGCCAGGTCCACCTCGGCCCGGTAGCCGGTGATGACGCCGGCGGACTCCAGCCTGCGGACGCGTTCGGTGGTCGCGGACGCGCTCAGGTTCACCCGACGGCCCAGCTCGCTGAACGCGATCCGGCCGTCGCGTTGCAGCTCACCGAGGATGGCCCAGTCCGTCGGATCGAGGTTCACGGTCACCGGCCCACTTTACCGGGGAATCCACGGCGAACCGGCCTCGACACCGGTGGAAGTCTCTTCAGGATCGCTCGACGGCCGCCTAGCCTTGATCAGGTGCAGATCGGTGTGAACGTCCCGAACTTCGGCCCGGGCACCTCGCCGGACGTGCTGCGGGACTGGGCGCGGACGGTGGAGGGTCTCGGCTTCGACCTCCTGATGGTGTCCGACCACGTGGCGGTGACGCCGGACGTGGCCGAGCAGTACCCGGCCCCGTTCTACGAGCCGTTCACCGCGCTGGCGTGGCTGGCCGGGGTGACGTCGCGGATCCGCCTCGGCACCACCGTGCTGGTGCTGCCGTACCGGCACCCGCTGCTGGTGGCGCGGATGGCGGCGAACCTGGACGACCTGTCGGGCGGTCGGTTCGTGCTCGGCGTCGGCGTCGGGTGGGCGCGGCAGGAGTACGAGGCGCTGGGCGTGCGCTTCACCGACCGCGGCCGGTTGACCGACGAGGGGCTGCGGGTGGTGCGCGAGGCGTGGCGGGACTCGGCGGACTACCGGGCCGGGCGGATCCCGATCTGGGTGGGCGGGCACTCCGACGCGGCGCTGCGGCGGGCCGTGCGGCTGGGGGACGCGTGGCACGGCCTGCGCCTCACGCCGTCGGCGTTCCGGGAGGCGTTGGGGCGCTTGGAGGTCATCGCGGCGGAGGAGGGAAAACCCCTGCCCGCGTTGACACCGCGCATCCTGCTGCACATCACGTCCGACGAGGCGGGGCCCGAGCGGCGGTTGGGCGAGGGGACGGTGGCGCAGGTCGTCGCCGACCTGGCGGAGCTGCGTTCGCTGGGCGCTCAGGCCGTGGTGCTCGACCCGTTCGTCGGTGATCCACGAGAAACACTCGACCCCGAGGTCGCATGGCAGGCGCTGGCCACCGTGCGGAAGGAGTTCCGATGAGTTCACCGCACTTGCGCAGGGCGATCGAGCTGGCGGCCGAGGCCCGTGCCGCGGGCAACCCGCCGTTCGGGTCGTTGCTGGTGGGGCCGGGCGGCGCGGTGCTGGCGGAGGAGCGCAACACCAGCGTCACCGACGACGACATCACCGCGCACCCGGAGTTGAAGCTGGCGCGGTGGGCAGCGCGGACGCTCACGCCGGAGGTCGCGGCGGGGACGACGATGTTCACCAGTTGCCAGCCGTGCGGGATGTGCGTCGGCGCGATCGAGCGGTCGGGGCTGGGGCACGTGGTGTTCGCGCTGTCGACCGAGCAGCTGAACGCGGTCAAGCCGGGTGGCGGTTTCGCGCCCGTGCCGCAGGAGGGGCCGTCGCTGCTGGAGGAGGCCACCGCCGTCGTCGCCGGCTACTACCGCTGAGGGGTGCACGTTCCGAGCGTTCAACTCAGGTGTTCTGAGCGTAGGACTCTCGCGTCGTGAACGTAGGACTCTCGCGGTCTGGAGGTAGGACACGCGTGACCTGGAGGTAGGACACGCGTGGGCCCAAGGGGGGTCGGGGGGCCGTTCGGGGGTGGGGGTTCGGCTGTTCGGACGCCGTCCGGGCCCGAAAGAGCTTCGAGCGCTTATGGGGTTCACAGACTGTGTCCGATTCGCTACCTTGGGATCTGGGAGCGCTCCCAGTCCGTAGTCGGTTTTTCCTCAACGTGGAGGACAACACATGACCTTCAGACGCGGTATCCGCTCGGTGATCGGCGTCTTCACCTCGGTCTTGGCGGTCCTCGCCGCCGGCGTGGTCGTCCTGGTGGGCGCATCCGGTGTCGCGAGCGCCCACGGCTCGGTCACCGATCCGCCGTCGCGCAACTACGGCTGTTGGCAGCGCTGGGGCAGCGACCACCTGAACCCGAACATGGGTCAGACCGACCCGATGTGCGCTCAGGCCTGGAAGACCGACCCGAACGCGATGTGGAACTGGAACGGCCTGTACCGCAACGGTGTCGGCGGCAACCACCAGGGCGCCCTGCCGAACGGCCAGCTCTGCAGCGGTGGCCTGACCGAGAGCGGCCGGTACCGCGCGCTCGACACGGTCGGCGCCTGGAACACCACCACCAAGCCGCGCCAGTTCACCCTGACGATCACGGACCAGGCGAAGCACGGCGCCGACTACCTGCGCATCTACATCACGCGCCAGGGCGTCGACACCACGACCACGCCGTTGCGCTGGAGCGACCTGGAGCTGGTCACCACGACCGGCCGCTACGGCACCACGGGTCTCTACCAGGCCCAGGTGAACGCGGGCAGCCGCACCGGCCGGCACACGATCTTCACGATCTGGCAGGCGAGCCACATGGACCAGGCGTACTACCTGTGCAGTGACGTGAACTTCCAGTAATCCCCCCTGCGGCACGACCTCCCGGTGAGACCCCGGGATCGCAGGAACAACGAGCACGTGGGTGCGGCAGCGTCGCCGCACCCACGTGCTCGTCTTCATGCCGCCGGCCGTCGATCATTGGTGTTGCCCTGGACGTGAGTCGCCTGTGTCAGTCGGTCAGGTTCGTGGTGGCCCAGAACGCTTCGCCGTCGCCGGCGACCTCCGCGGCGTTCGCGCTGTGCGGCAGGAACGCCGACTCACCGCCGCCCAGCGCGACGACCTCGCCGTCACGGCGGACGACGATGGAACCCTTGGTGCACAGGAGGAGTTGCGGTCCACCGCCGGGCAGGGCGGCGCCCGGCCGCACGGCGTGCAGGCGGAACTCCGGGTCCGGCGTCCGGTAAGTCCTCAGTGGACCGTCGCCCTCGCCGTCGAGGACCACCGCGGGTCCGGTCCGGTGGTCGACCAGTGACAGCACGGCGTGCGCGTCCACCGGCTTGGTGGTCAGGCCCGCGCGCACCACGTTGTCGGAGTTCACCATCAGCTCGACGCCCGTGCCCCGCAGGTGCGCGTGCAGCACGCCCGCGCCGACGTAGACCGCCTGCCCCGGCCGCAGCTTCACCGCGTTGAGCAGCAGCGCGGCCACCACGCCCACGTCCGCCGGGTAGGACTCGGCCAGCTCAGCGACGTGCGCGAGCGCGGGCACGCGGGCCGACGCGGCGGCCACCTCGGCCACCACGCCCGCGTCGGCGGAGCACAGCGCCCAGCGCAGCGCGGCCCACGGGTCGCAGACCGCGAGCGCCGCCCGCATCGGGGCCAACGACTCCACGCCCAGCACGTCCAGCAGCGCCACCGCGTCGGCGGGGCGGCGGAAGCCGGACAGGGTCTCGAACTCGGTCAGCGCGAGCAGGACCTCGGGCTTGGCGCGGTCGTCGCGGTAGCCGTGCTCGACGAACCCGACCGCCGCCTGCTCGCGGTTCGGGTGCACCTGCAGGGACAGCGGCGCGTCCACGGCCAGCACCTTGAGCAGGAACGGCAGGCGCGGCCCGAACGCGGCCAGGCTGTCCGGCCCGAGCAGCCCGGCCGGGTTGGCCGCGAGGTAGGCGTCCAGCGGCACGCCGGAGTCGGCCAGCCGCGAGGGGTCGTCGGGGTGCGCGCCGATCCACAGCTCGGCCTGCGGCACGGCGCTGGGCGACGGCTCGCCGCGCAGTTCCGCGATCGCGGTCCGCGAACCCCAGTGGTACTCCCGGACGATGGTCTCCAGCTTGCGCACGGCGTTCCCTCAGATCCCCACGGGCACGGACGGGACGCGGTCGCCCGCGAGCAGCGCCGCGGCGCCGATGAGGCCCGAGTCGACGCCCAACGTCGCCGGGCACACCTCGACCCGGCGCATGAAGTCCAACCCCGCGTAGTCCGCGAGCGGATCGGTGACGGCGGGTTCCAGCAGGTCCCAGGCCTGCGCCACACCGCCGCCGATGACCACTCGGTCGATCTCGCACAGCGCGGAGGCGACCGTGATGACCTGGGCGACCGCCGCGCCGGACCGCCGGAACGCCGCCCGCGCGGTCGGGTCGCCGGCCCGCGCCGTGGCGGCGAGCGCGACGCCGTCGGCCGTGCCGCCGAGCGGCTGCCAGCCCTGCTCCAGCGCCCACCGCACCATCGACGGGCCGCTGGCGATGGCCTCGGAGCAGCCGTTCGCGCCGCACCCGCACAGGGGGCCCGCCGGGTCGACCACGAAGTGCCCGACGTGACCGGCGTTGCCGGTGGTGCCGAAGTGCGGCCGGCCGCCGAAGACGAACCCGCCGCCGATGCCGGTGGACACGACCATGCCGAGCAGGCACTCGCTGCCCCGCCCGTTGCCGTGGTGGTACTCGGCCAGCGCCATGCACAGCGCGTCGCCGCCGAGCCGGACCGGCACGCCGGGCAGCAGGTCCCCGACGCGGGCGGTGATCGGGAAGTCGCGCCAGCCGGGGATGTTCACCGGGCTGATCGTGCCCGTGCGCAGGTCCATCGGCGCGGCCGAGGCGATGCCCGCCCCCAGCACGACGCGGTCCGCGGCGGCGGCGAGCAGGTCGTCCAGGACGCCCGCGAGGCCGGCCCAGACGGTGTCCGCGTCACCGGCCGGCGTCGGCGCGGTGCGGCGGGCCAGGACGGTGCCGTCGGACCCGACCAGCGCCGCGGCGAGCTTCGTGCCGCCGATGTCGATGGCGACCGCGACCGGGTCGAGTGCTTGCCCCATGGACTTAGTTAAGCGGTTAAGCAAAGTTTCGTCAAGAGGGGTTGACGTCCCGATCGGACCGCGGCTACGCCACCGCATCCGTCGAGGTGGAACGGTTGTGCCGACCGAGCCGAGGCTGTGGTGAAGCGGTTCATCACAGCCCCGGTCCGGTCCGCCGCCTACAGGTGCCGCTCGATCTCGGCCAGCTCGTCGGCGTCGAACTCCAGGTTCGCCGTCGCGGCCACGTTGTCCTCCAGCTGCTTCACGCTGGACGCGCCGACCAGCGCGGAGGTGACGTTGCGCAGCACCCACGCGATCGCCAGCTGCGCCAGCGTCTGCCCGCGCCGCTTCGCGATGTCGTTCAACGCCCGCACCTTCGCCAGCGTCGCGTCGTCCAGGTTGGACGCCGACAGGAACGGCGAGGCCCCCGCCGCCCGCGACCCCTCCGGCACGCCGTCGAGGTAGCGGTCGGTCAGCACGCCCTGCGCCAGCGGCGAGAACGCGATGCTGCCCGCGCCGACCTCGGCCAGCACGTCGAGCAGGCCGTCCTCGACCCACCGGTTGAACATCGAGTAGGACGGCTGGTGGATCAGCAGCGGCGTGCCCAGCTCGCGCAGCACGCGGGCGGCCTGCGCGGTCTGCTCGGCCGAGTAGTTGGAGATGCCGACGTAGAGCGCCTTGCCCTGCCGCACCACGGAGTCCAGCGCGGCCATCGTCTCCTCGACGGGCGTGTCCGGGTCGGGCCGGTGGTGGTAGAAGACGTCCACGTAGTCCAGGCCGAGCCGGCGCAACGACTGGTCCAGCGAGCCGACCAGGTACTTGCGGGAGCCCCACTCGCCGTACGGGCCGTTCCACATGTGGTAGCCGGCCTTGGTGGACACCAGGATCTCGTCCCGGTACGGCCGGAAGTCCTGGGCGAACAGCCGGCCGAAGTTCTCCTCGGCGCTGCCGGGCGGCGGACCGTAGTTGTTGGCCAGGTCGAAGTGCGTCACGCCGAGGTCGAAGGCGCGGCGCAGGATGGCCCGCTGGCCGTCCAGGTGCTTGTCGTGGCCGAAGTTGTGCCACAGGCCCAGCGACACGGCGGGCAGCTTGAGGCCGCTGCGACCGGATCGGCGGTAGGGCATGGCGTCGTACCGCGACTCGGCGGCGTGGTGGGTCATGGGGATCCTTTGCCGGGGTGGTGCGTCAGCGGGTGCTTTCCCTCGCGACGAGCGTGGGCTTGGGCGACCAGCGCTCCGCGACGACCTGGCCGTCGACGAGTTCCAGCACGGACTCGGCGACGGTGATGCCGAACTGGTGCACGTCCACGCTCATGGTGGTCAGCGCCGGTGACGCGAGCCGGCACAGGGACGAGTCGTCCCACGCGACCAGGCTGAGCCGGTCGGGCACGGTGAAGCCGAGTTCCTTGGCGACGCTCAGACCCGCCACGGCCATCACGTCGTTGTCGTAGAGGATCGCGGTGGGCGGCTCGGGCGCGCTGAGCAGCGCCGTGGTGAGCTTCGCGCCGGACTCCTCGGAGTAGTCGCCCTCCAGCACGACGGGCTCGATGCCCGCCCGCGCGCACCCCTCGACCAGGGCGGTGGTGCGCGCCCTGGTGTGCAGCAGCGCGTTCGGCCCGCTGACCCGGGCGATGCGGCGGTGCCCGAGGTCGAGCAGGTACGACAGCGCCTCGCGCACGGGGCCCGCGTCGTCGGTGCGGACCGCGGGCACGGCCAGCTCGTCCGGCTCGCCCACGTACAGCGCGGGCAGGCCCATCTCCCGCAGCATCGCCGGGCGGTGGTCGTCCACGGTGCGGTTCACCACCACGACCGCGTCGACCACACCGCCCGCCGCCCACCGGCGGTAGGCGGCGATCTCGGCGTCCTCGGTGCCCACGATGTGCAGCAGCACGGACCGGTCGTTCTCGGCCAGCCGCTCCTCGATGCCCGCGATGAACTCCATGAAGAACGGCTCCGCGCCCAGCAGCCGCGCGGGGCGGGCCAGGACGAGGCCGACGGAGCCGGTCGTCATGTCCGCACCGCGCTGAGGCCGTTGGCCGAGCGCAGCACCAGCGGGCCGGTGAGCGCCGACGGGTCGGGCAGGTCGGCGGAGGTCCGGACCAGGAACGAGTGCGACCGGCCCGCGGGCAGCGTGATCAGGTCGTCGTCCACGACGGCGTCCTCGGCCACCCGGTCGGCCAGCACGGCGACGTCGCGGGCGAAGGAGGACGCGGTGACGTCGACCCGGTAGCCCTCGGCCACCCGGTGCACCTCGGCGGTGAGCGGCGCGGGGTCGTAGGACAGCTCCAGGTCCTCCCGGAACAGGTGCGCGGTGCGCGCGTCGGCCGTGCTCACCACCAGCACCTCCCCCTTCGCGTCGCCCGGCGTGACCAGCTCGGCCGCCAGGTCGAGTCGCGCGACCGACCTCGCCGGCACGTCGAGCGGGAGTTTAGCCGTCGCGAGCGCGTCACCGGCGAAGGTCTGCCGCTCGACCGCGACGTCACCGGTCCAGGCCTCGTCGGTGTCGTTGACGGCGATGAGGACGTCCACGCCGTCGCGCGGCTGGACGGTCAGCAACCGCGGCGCGAAGGCGTGCTTGAGCGCGTAGTACAGCGGCTTGGGGCGCTCGTCGCCGTCGATCGCCGCCCAGGACGTGACCGGCCAGCAGTCGTTGAGCTGCCACACCAGCGCGCCCGCCGTGCGGGGCCAGTGCGAGCGGAAGTGCTCGACGCCGAACGCGACCGCGCGGGCCTGGTTGAGCTGGGTCGCCCAGTGCCAGTCCTCGAACTCCCGCGGCGCGGGCAGGTGCGGCGCGAGGCCGCGGTCGAGCTTGCCGTTGCCGTCCTCGGCCTTCTGGTGCAGCAGGAACGCGGGCGAGGTCGGCGTCATCGGCTCGTCGTGCACCCACTTGGTGAGCGTGGCCCACGTCGGCGGGCCCTGGAAGCCGAACTCCGAGCAGAACCGCGGCGTGGAGTCGCGGTAGTGGGTGTAGTCGATCCGGTTCCAGACCTCCCACTCGTGGCGGGTGCCGTGGGTGTCCTCGTTCGGGTGCAGCCCCTCACCGGGGCTGTACGGGCTGCCCGGCGAGTAGTGCCTGGTCGGGTCGAGCTCGGCGACGATCGCCGGCAGCAGCTCGGTGTAGTAGCGCAGACCCCAGGAGCGGCCTCCCAGCGCCTCCTCCCAGCCCCAGTCCGCGAAGCCCCAGAGGTTCTCGTTGTTGCCGTTCCACAGCGCCAGGGAGGCGTGCGAGGTCAGCCGGGCGACGTTCTCTCGGGCCTCGGCCTCGACCTCCTCCCACAGCGGCGACTCCTCGGCGTAGGCGGCGCAGGCGAACAGGAAGTCCTGCCAGACCAGCACACCGCGCTCGTCGCAGACGTCGTAGAAGTCCTCGGTCTCGTAGATCCCGCCGCCCCAGATCCGGAGCATGTTCATGTTCGCCGCGACGGCCTGGTCGACCCGGCGGGCCAGGCGGTCGCGGGTGACGCGGGTGAGGAAGTGGTCGTCCGGGATCCAGTTGGCGCCCTTGGCGAACACCGGCTTGCCGTTCACGACGAAGGTGAACGGGGCACCGACCTCGTCGGGCGTCGTGTCGACGGTGATGGTGCGGAACCCGATGCGGCGGTCGGTGGCGTCCACCTCGTCGTCACCGGAGCGGAGGGCGACGTGCAGGTCGTAGAGCGGGTGGTCGCCGTAGCCCACGGGCCACCACAGGTCCACCTCGGGCACGTCGACGGTCACCACGGCGGAGTCGCCCTCGACGCGCACGCGCTGCTCGACGCCGGCCACGGAGGCGAGCACGGTCAGGTCGGCGTCCGCGGCGGCGCGGTCGACCTCGACGTGCACCTCCACGCGGCCCGTGCCGTCCTCGGTCACGGTCACCAGCGGGCGCACCTGCGCGAGACGCGCCCCGGTCCAGCGCTCCAGCCGGACGGGCTTCCAGATGCCGGCCGTCTGCAGGTCGGGGCCCCAGTCCCAGCCGAACGAGCAGGCCATCTTGCGCACCGCGTTCATCGGGTGCGGGTAGGCGCGGTCGCGCCACCCCAGCTCGGCCTCCTGCTCCTCGGCGTAGGCCAGGGCGGAGCGGAAGGTGACGACGAGTTCGTTCGCGCCGTCCCTGAGGTCGTCGCGCACGTCGAACCGGTAGGAGCGGAACATGTTCGCGGTGCGGCCGAGCAGCCGGCCGTTCAGCTCGACCGAGGCGACGGTGTCGAGGCCGTCGAACGCGAGCTCGACCTTCTCCCCCGGCGCGGCGGCCTCGGCCTCGAACGTCAGGGCGTAGCGCCAGTCGGCGCGGTGCATCCACGCCAGCTCGGCCTCGTTGGTGTCGAGGTAGGGCTCCGGGATGAGGTTCGCCGCGAGGAGGTCGAGGTGCGTGCTGCCGGGGACGACGGCGGGGACGTCGCGGTCGGCGACGGCCGCGGGGATCGGCCCGCCCACCGCGCTGAGACGCCACCCGTCGTGCAAGGTCCTGCGGATCATCGTTCCTCTTTCCGGCGGCGGCGGTGGGTTTCCTGCCGTGTGACATTCAAGGTATGGCGATTCTTACGCCAGCAACTAAAGTAAGTCAACGAGGTTCACCGCCAGAGAGGAACACCACAAGTGGCAGACGTGAAGCACCTGCGAGCAGCGGGTGTGAGCCTGGTGCTCGACTTCTCCGGGGGCACCCTTCCCCGGGTCCGCCACTGGGGCGCGGATCTGGGCGGGCTCGACCCGGTGGAGCTGGACGCCGTGCTGTCGGTCCAGGAGCCGCACCCCATCGGGTTCTCCGTGGACGGTGGGGTCGACGTGGCCGTGCTGCCCGAGCAGTCGGCGGGGTGGCTGGGCACGCCCGGCATCGTCGGAAACCGGGGCGGCCGCGACTTCTCGACCGCGTTCCGCGTCGTGGCGGTGGACGGCGTGGACGGCGGCGCCGGTGAGCTGACCGTGCGGGCGGTCGACGAGGTCGCCGCGCTCGGGCTGGAACTGGTCGTGGAACTCACGGCTTCCGGGCTCGTGCGGCAGCGGGCGGTGTTGACCAACACCGGGTCGTCGGACTTCACCGTGGACGCGGTGAACCTGACCCTGCCGGTGCCGGCGCAGGCCGTGGAGATCCTGGACTTCACCGGGCGGTGGACGCGCGAGCGCAGCCCGCAGCGCACCCGGTGGACGCACGGCCTGCGCGTGCGGGAGAACCGGACCGGCCGGACAGGCTTCGACTCCGCGTACCTGTTCGCCGCGGGCACCGCCGGGTTCGGCAACCGGTCGGGCGAGATCTGGGCCGTGCACACGGCCTGGTCGGGCAACCACCGGACGTTCGCCGAGCGCACCTACCACTCGGTGTCGCTGCTCGGATCCGGCGAGCTGCTGCTGTCCGGCGAGGTGGTGCTGGGCGCGGGTGAGTCGTACTCGTCGCCGTGGCAGTACGCCTCCTACGGGCACGGGTTGGACGAGGTGTCGGCGCGGTTCCACCGCCACCTGCGGTCGCGGCCGTCGCACCCGACCTCGCCGCGGCCGGTCGTGGTGAACACGTGGGAGGCCGTCTACTTCGACCACGACCTCGACCGGTTGAAGGCGCTGGCGGACGCGGCGGCCGGCGTCGGCGCGGAGCGGTTCGTGCTGGACGACGGCTGGTTCGGCTCGCGGCGCGACGACCGGCGCGGCCTGGGCGACTGGTACGTGTCGGACGAGGTGTGGCCGGACGGCCTCGGGCCGCTGACCGACCACGTCACCGGGCTCGGGATGGAGTTCGGCATCTGGGTCGAGCCGGAGATGGTGAACCCGGACTCGGACCTGGCGCGGGCGCACCCGGACTGGGTGATGGCCGCCGGCGACCGGCTGCCCGGCACGGCGCGGTCCCAGCAGGTGCTCGACCTGGCCCGGCCGGAGGCGTTCGCCCACATCCTGGAGCGGTTGGACGACCTGCTGTCCACCTACCCCGTGTCCTACCTGAAGTGGGACCACAACCGGGACCTGGTCGACGCCGGGCACCGGCCGACCGGGCGGGCCGGGGTGCACGGCCAGACGCTGGCCGTCTACCGGCTGCTGGACGAGCTGCGGCGGCGTCACCCCGGGGTGGAGGTCGAGTCGTGCTCGTCCGGCGGCGGCCGGATCGACCTGGAGGTGCTGGAGCGCACCGACCGGGTGTGGGTGTCGGACTGCATCGACGCGCTGGAGCGGCAGTCGATGCAGCGGTGGACGAACGCGCTGATCCCGTTGGAGCTCATGGGGACGCACGTGGGCGCGGGGTCGTCGCACACGACGCACCGGCAGCACCCGATCGACTTCCGGGCCGGCACCGCGCTGTTCGGCCACTTCGGCATCGAGTGGGACCTGACGGCGGCGTCGGAGGCGGACCTGGAGCGGCTGCGGTCGTGGGTGGCGCTGTACAAGGAGCTGCGGCCCCTGCTGCACACCGGCGTGTCCGTGCACGGCGACCACCCGGACCCGGCGATCGAGGTGCACGGCGTGGTGGCGGAGGACGGCTCGGACGCCGTGTTCGCCATCGTCGCCCTGGCCACCTCCGCCTCGTACCCGCCGGGAGCGGTGCGCCTGCCGGGCCTGGCCCCCGACCGCTCGTACCGGGTGCGCCCCCTGGCGCCCGCCGACGTGCCGGACGGCAACGCGGACGACTGGGCGAGCTCATGACGGCAGATCCTCCCCCAGTCGGATACCCGGTCGGGTGCACCCGGTTACGCTGGCTGTTGGACGGGCTTCGTCGTCGAGGCCCCGCGCATTCCAGGAGTCGGGGATGACTGGTACTGGGGGTGGCTACTGGCGCCGCCTCGTGCGTCGGCTGACCACCGACGTGAGCGAGTTGGACGCCGACGACCTGTCCCGAAAAGCCGTGGCCATCGGGGCCATCCGCGCGTGTGACTGCAAGTCCGGTCAGGAGGTGACGGTGTTGGGCAGGTTGCGCAGCGTCGAGCTGTGCCCGCGTGACGCCGCCGCCACGTTGGAGGCGGAGTTGTACGACGGCACCGAGGGCGTGACGCTGGTCTGGCTGGGTCGACGCCGGATCGCGGGGATCGAGCCGGGGCGCACGATCAAGGCCAGGGGCCGGATCGCGGTGCGCGACGGCCGCAAGGTGCTCTACAACCCCTACTACGAGCTGCAGAACGCTTCATGACACAAGTGGACGAGTCCGAGAAGCAGCCCACCCTGCTCGAGCAGATGGGCGGCGTCAGCGGCCTGTTGTTCTCCTCGTTGCCGGTCGTGGTGTTCGTGCTGGTCAACGCGCTCGCCGGGCTCATGCCGGCCATCTGGAGCGCGCTGGCGTCGGCCGTGGTGATCGGCATCGTGCTGGCCGTGCGCAAGGGCTCCGTGCAGCCGGCCGTCTCGGCGGTCTTCGGCGTCGGCATCGCCGCGTTCATCGCCTACCGCACCGGTGACGCCAAGGGCTTCTTCCTGTTCGGCATCTGGCAGAGCCTCGTCTACGGCGGGGCGTTCGTGCTGTCGATCCTGGTCAGGTGGCCCCTGGCGGGCGTGATCTGGTCGTTCCTCAACGGCCAGGGCACGTCGTGGCGCAAGGACAAGGCCAACGTCCGCGACTACGACTTCGCCACGCTCGTGTGGGCGCTGGTCTTCTGCTCCCGGTTCGTGGTGCAGCGGTGGCTGTACGACGAGGGCGCGGTCGGCTGGCTGGCCGCGGCCAAGCTCGCCATGGGCTACCCGCTGATGGCGGTGGCGCTGGTCGCCACGGTCTGGGCGGTGCGCCGCTCCGACAAGCGCCTCAAGGCGGCGCTGGCGAAGGAGGAGGAAGAGAACCGGGAAGCCGAGGAACGCCTCCGCACCGAAGCCGCCGCCGAGGCCGTCGCTGAAGCCGCCGCCAAGGTGGAGCCGGACATCTACCAGCGGATGCTCGACGCCTCGACCGACCAGCGCACCCAAACGGCCCGCGCCGAGGAGCGCTAGTCACCAACCCGCAACGCGAAGCAGGGGTCCCCGCCAAGGGGACCCCTGCTTTGATTCTTCCGCAGTGAAACGACGAGCGACAGGCCCTCGTCACCGCCTGTGGACAACCGACACCCCTGTGGACAACCCCGCCGCCGCCCGCCCACCGGCGACGACCGAACCCGCGACTGCCGGACGGCCGGGCCACTGCGACCACCAGGCCGCCGCGACCACCGGACCGCCGGCATCGCCGGGCGGCCGGGACCGCCAAGCCGCCGCGGCCACCAAGTCGCCCCCACCGCCACCGCCGGGGTCAGTAACCCAACGCCGAACGGATCTCGCGCTCCACGTCAGCGGCCGCCACGAACAGCAGCTCGTCGCCGCCCTCCAGCGTGTCGTCGGGCGTCGGCACGATCACCCGACCGCCGCGCAGGATCGTCACCAGCGCCGCGTCACGCGGCAGCGCCAGCCCGTTCACCGGCGACCCCGCCAACGGCGTGTCAGCCGGGAGGGTGATCTCCACCAGGTTGGCCTGACCCTGGCGCAACGTCATCAGCCGCACCACGTCACCGACCGTCACGGCCTCCTCCACCAGCGCGGACAGGATGCGCGGCGTCGACACGGCCACGTCCACCCCCCACGACTCGGTGAACAGCCACTCGTTCGCCGGGTCGTTCACCCGCGCCACGACGCGCCGCACCGCGAACTCCGTCTTCGCCAGCAACGACACCACCAGGTTGACCTTGTCGTCACCGGTGGCGGCGATCACCACGTCGCACAGCTGCATCCCCGCGTCCTCCAGGGACGACAGCTCGCACGCGTCGGCCTGCACCCACTCGGCCTGCTCCACGGTGTGCGGCTCGAAGTGCGTGCGGTCCCGCTCGATCAGCATCACCTGGTGGCCGTCGGACACCAGCTCGGCCGCGATGGACCGACCCACCGCACCGGCACCCGCAATCGCGATACGCACTCAGCTCTCCTCGGGCGCGTGGGCCGCGGCGGCGGCCACATCGGTCACGGTGCCGGACAGGGCCGCCACGTACACCTGGTCGTCGGCCTGCAGCACGGTCTTGGCGTCGGGCAGCACGCCGGTGCCGAACCGCATCACGAACGCCACCCGGCAGCCGGTGGCTTCCTGCAGGTCACGCACCGTGCGGCCGACCCAGTCCTCGTGCAGCTCCAGCGGCAGGACGGCCACGGTGCCCGACGGGTCGCGCCACGCCGTCGCCGTGCCCTCGGGCAGCAGCATCCGCAGGAACCGGTCGGTGGACCACGGCACGGTGGCCACGGTCGGGATGCCCAGCCGCTCGTACACCGCGGCGCGCTTCTCGTCGTAGATCCGCGCGACCACCGCCTCGACGCCGAACGTCTCCCGCGCCACCCGGGCCGAGATGATGTTGGAGTTGTCGCCGCTGGACACGGCCGCGAACGCGCCCGCCCGCTCGATGCCCGCCTCGACCAGGACCCGCTGGTCGAAGCCGTTGCCGACGACCTGCTGGCCGTGGAAGTCGGGCCCGAGCCTGCGGAACGACTGCCCCTCCTTGTCGATCACCGCGACCTGGTGGCCCAGGCGCTCCAGTGCCTTGGCCAGGGACGAGCCCACCCGGCCACAGCCCATGATCACCACGTGCACGAAAGCCTCCTGAACGACGCCTACGGGAGAACCTACCCACGATTACTCCGACCAGGGGACCTGACCCCTTACGCTTTCGACCCGTGTCCAAGCTCGCAACCGCGACCAAGCGCCTGCTCGTCGGCAGGCCCTTCCGCAGCGACCGCCTAGCCCACACCCTGCTGCCCAAGCGCATCGCACTGCCGGTGTTCGCGTCGGACGCGATGTCGAGCGTGGCCTACGCCCCCGAGGAGATCTTCCTCGTGCTCTCGGTCGCGGGTCTGTCGGCGTACGCCGTGGCCCCGTGGGTCGGCGCGGTCGTCATCGTCGTGATGCTCACGGTCGTGGCGAGCTACCGGCAGAACGTGCACGCCTACCCGTCCGGCGGCGGCGACTACGAGGTCGCCACGGTCAACCTGGGGCGCAGAGCGGGCCTCACGGTCGCGAGCGCGCTGCTCGTGGACTACATCCTCACGGTGGCGGTCTCGATCTCCTCGGCCGCGGCGAACATCGGGTCGGCCGTGCCGTTCGTCGCCACCCACAAGGCCGCGTTCGCGGTCGCCGCGATCATCATCCTCACCGCGATCAACCTGCGCGGCATCCGCGAGTCCGGCACCGCCTTCGCCATCCCGACCTACGCGTTCATGGTCGGCATCATCCTGATGATCGGCTACGGCCTGTTCCGCGGGTTCGTCCTGGGCGACGAGATGCGCGCCGAGAGCGCCGGCCTGGAGCTGCGCGCCGGGGACGACCACCTCATGGGCCTGGCGTTCGTGTTCCTCGTGCTGCGGGCCTTCTCGTCCGGCTGCGCGGCCCTCACGGGTGTCGAGGCGATCAGCAACGGCGTGCCGGCGTTCCGCAAGCCGAAGGCCCGCAACGCGGCGACCACGCTGCTGCTGATGGGCGTGATCGCGGTCGTGATGCTGATGGGCCTGATCGTGCTGGCCCAGCTCACGGGCGTGAAGATCGCCGGCGACCCGGCCCACCAGCTGGTGAACGCCCCGCCCGGCTACGAGCAGAAGACGATGGTCGCCCAGATCGCGGGCGCGGTGTTCGACGGCTTCCCGGTCGGGTTCTTCTTCATCACCGTGGTCACCGCCCTGATCCTGGTCCTGGCCGCGAACACCGCGTTCAACGGCTTCCCGGTGCTCAGCTCGATCCTCGCCCAGGACCGCTACCTGCCGCGCCAGCTGCACACCCGCGGCGACCGGCTGGCGTTCAGCAACGGCATCGTCTTCCTCGCCGGCGCGGCGGTCGTGCTGGTCATCGCGTTCGACGCGGACGTCACCAAGCTCATCCAGCTCTACATCGTGGGCGTGTTCGTGTCGTTCACGATGAGCCAGACCGGGATGGTCCGGCACTGGAACCGGCTGCTCGCGAGCGAGACCGACCCGGTGGCCCGCCGCCGCATGCGCCGCTCGCAGGGCATCAACGCGTTCGGCCTCGTCATGACGGCGTCCGTGCTGGTCGTGGTGCTGATCACCAAGTTCACCCACGGCGCGTGGATCGCGATCGCCGCGATGGGCGCCCTCTACGCCCTGATGACCGCGATCCGCCGGCACTACGACCGGGTCGCGGAGGAGCTGCGCCAGCAGGAGCGGCAGAAGCTCCTGCCCGCCCGCAACCACGCCATGGTGCTCGTCTCCAAGCTGCACATGCCGACCCTGAGGGCCCTGGCGTACGCCAAGGCGACCCGGCCGGACATCCTGGAGGCCGTCACCGTGAACGTCGACGACGACGACACCCGCCAGCTCGTGCGGGAGTGGGAGAAGGAGAACTTCAAGGTGCCGCTGAAGGTGATCGAGTCGCCCTACCGCGAGATCACCAAACCGGTCCTGGACTACGTCAAGCGGGTCCGCACGGACAACCCCCGCGACGTGGTGACGGTGTTCATCCCGGAGTACGTGGTCGGCCACTGGTGGGAGCAGTTCCTGCACAACCAGAGCGCGCTGCGGCTCAAGGGCAGGCTGCTGTT
Organism: Actinosynnema sp. NPDC023658; assembly: GCF_040639995.1. Lineage (NCBI taxonomy): Bacteria > Bacillati > Actinomycetota > Actinomycetes > Pseudonocardiales > Pseudonocardiaceae > Actinosynnema > Actinosynnema sp. NPDC023658. The sequence goes on from NZ_JBFAAX010000074.1 coordinate 16,562, forward strand.
CCAGCCGGGCGTGATGGTGACCAGCGTGCCGTGGCAGCTGGCCTCATCCTCGAAGGTGACCGACAAGGACGACCTCGTCGCGCCCGGCGCGATCCGGCGCGGCCTGGACAAGCGCGGACGACGCGACCAGAGGGACGGCAAGTGACGGCGACCTGGAAGCAGCGGTTGATCGAGGTCGAGGTCGGCGCGGTCGCCCACGGCGGGCACTGCGTGGCCCGGCACGAGGGCCGCGTCGTGTTCGTCCGCCACGCGCTGCCCGGTGAACGGGTGGTCGTGCGGATCACCGAGGACACCGGCGGCTCGTTCTGCCGCGGGGACGCCGTCGAGGTGCTCCAGGCGTCCCCGGACCGCGTGCAGCAGCCGTGCCCGTTCGCCGGGCCGGGCCTGTGCGGCGGCTGCGACTGGCAGCACGCCACGTGGCAGGCCCAGCGGGAGCTGAAGGCCGCCGTGGTCAGCGAGCAGCTCCACCGCCTCGCCAAGCTCGACTGGGAGGTCATCGTCGAGGACCTGCCCGGCGGGCCGACCGACTGGCGCACCCGGGTCCGGATGGCCGTCGGGCCGGACGGCCGCGCCGGGTTCCGCGCCCACCGCAGCCACCAGGTCATCCCGGTGGACGACTGCGTCATCGCCGCACCGGGCGCGCTGGACGGCGTTGTCGACCGCACGTGGCCGCCCAAGTCCGAGCTCGTCATCACCCGCGACGCGGGCGCGCAGGTGCACCTCACCGAGGTCGGTCCGCCGGTGGTGCGCCGCGGCCGTCCCGTGCCCGGCCCGTCGAGGCTGCGCCGAGGCAGCGGCACGGCCGCCGAACTGGCCGCGGGCCGCACCTGGAACCTCCGCGCGGACGGCTTCTGGCAGGTCCACCCGGCCGCCGCCGACACCTTCGCGGAGGTCGTCGGCGGCTGGGCCGACTGCCGCCCCGGCGACCGCGCCTGGGACCTGTACGGCGGCGTGGGCCTGTTCGCGTCCGTGCTGGCCGAGCAGGTCGGACCCGCCGGATCCGTCGCCGTGGTCGAGTCCTCGGAGCGCGCGGTGGCCGACGGCAAGCTCAACCTGTCCGACCAGCCGCAGGTCAGCTGGCACGTCGGCCGCACCGAAACGGTCATCGAGTCACCCGACTTCACCGACCAGCCGCCCGACGTGGTCGTCCTGGACCCGCCGCGCAAGGGCGCGGGCAAGGTCGTGGTCACCGCCATCGCCCGCAGCCGACCCGTCCGTGTGGTCTACGTCGCGTGCGACCCGGCCGCCCTGGCCCGCGACATCGCCGCCTTCGCCCAGCACGGCTACGAGTTGACGCAGCTCAGGGCGTTCGACGCGTTCCCCATGACCCACCACGTCGAGTGCATCGCCCTCCTCACGCCCGCTCGCTGAGCGGCGTCTCAGCCCGTGGTACGTAGACTGACCGGACGAATCGGGGACCCGAACCACAGGGCGAGGTGGAGCGCGTGACGCTGCTGGAATCCGTGCACGGACCGGCGGATCTGAAACGGCTGGCGACCGAGGAGCTGGTCAAGCTCGCGGAGGAGATCCGGCGCTTCCTGGTCGACAAGGTCTCCCGGACCGGCGGGCACCTCGGGCCCAACCTCGGTGTGGTCGAGCTGACCATGGCCGTGCACCGGGTCTTCGACTCGCCGCACGACTCGGTCGTCTTCGACACCGGTCACCAGAGCTACGTGCACAAGATCCTCACCGGTCGCCGCGAGGGCTTCGACACGCTCCGCCAGAAGGGCGGCCTGTCCGGCTACCCGTCGCGCGCCGAGAGCGAGCACGACATCGAGGAGAACAGCCACGCCTCGACCGCCCTGTCCTACGCCGACGGCCTGGCCAAGGCCTACCAGCTCGGCGGCCAGCGCCGGCACGTCGTCGCGGTCGTCGGGGACGGCGCCCTCACCGGCGGCATGTGCTGGGAAGCGCTCAACAACATCGCGTCCGGCACCGACCGGCCCGTGGTGATCGTGGTCAACGACAACGGCCGCTCCTACTCGCCCACCATCGGGGGCCTGGCCGACCACCTGTCGTCGCTGCGCCTGCAACCCGGCTACGAACGCGCGCTGGAACGCGGCCGGACCGCCCTTCAGGGCACCCCGTTCGTCGGCAAGCCCGTGTACGCCGCCCTGCACGCCGCCAAGCGCGGCATCAAGGACGCCCTCAGCCCGCAGGCCATGTTCGAGGACCTCGGCCTGAAGTACATCGGCCCCGTCGACGGCCACGACCACGCGACCCTCGAATCGGCCCTGCGCCGCGCCAAGTCGTTCGGCGGACCGGTCATCGTGCACACCGTCACCCGCAAGGGCAACGGCTTCGCGCCCGCCGAGAACCACGAAGCCGACCAGATGCACGCCACCGGCGTCATCGACCCCATCACCGGCGAGAACATCGGCCCGGCCAAGCGCACCTGGACCCACGTGTTCGCGGACGAGATCGCCACCCTCGGCGGCGAACGACCCGACCTCGTCGCCATCACCGCCGCCATGCGCGGCCCGACAGGCCTGGACAAGTTCGCCGGCCTCTACCCGGACCGCTGCTTCGACGTCGGCATCGCGGAGCAGCACGCCATGACCTCCGCCGCCGGCCTCGCCATGGGCGGCATGCACCCCGTGGTCGCCATCTACGCCACCTTCCTCAACCGCGCGTTCGACCAGCTCCTGATGGACGTCGCCATGCACAAGCAGGGCGTCACCGTCGTCCTCGACCGGGCGGGCATCACCGGCCCCGACGGCGCGTCCCACCACGGCATGTGGGACCTGTCCATCTGCGGCCTCATCCCCGGCATCCACGTCGCCGCACCCCGCGACGCCGCCTCGCTGCGCGAAGAGCTGCGCGAAGCCGTCCGCATCCCCGACGCGCCCTCCGTCGTCCGCTACCCGAAGGCCTCGGTCGGCCCCGACCTGCCCGCCCTGGAACGCGTCGGCACCGTCGACGTCCTCCACCGCTCCGGCGAGGACGTGCTGCTGGTCACCGTGGGCGCGTTCGGCGAACTCGGCCTGGCCGCCGCCCAGCGGCTGGCCGACCAGGGCATCGGCGTCACCGTGGTCGACCCGCGCTGGGTGTTCCCGGTGCCGTCCGAGCTGGTCGCGATGGCCTCCCGGCACCGCCTCGTGGTCACCGTCGAGGACGGCGGCCGGCACGGCGGCTTCGGCTGGGCCCTGGCCGCGGCGCTGCGCGACGCCTCCGTCGACGTCCCGCTGCGGGACCTGGCCATCCCGCAGGAGTTCCAGGTCCACGGCGAACGCGCCGAGGTGCTGACCGACATCGGCCTGACCGCGCAGGACGTGTCGCGGCGCATCACCGAGTGGGTCGCCGCCTCCGAACCGGCCGCCGTGGGCGCCGACAAGTAGCCGCAACGGCCCTCCTCCCACCGGAGGAGGGCCCACCCCACTTCGCCCGACTTCTCTCGACAAAGGGCTTCGTGTCATCCCGCCGACCTGGCTACGCCCAACCGCGCGTGTCAAGGGGGCGCTGTGAACCTCTTG
>NZ_JBFAAX010000075.1:0-19990 GCF_040639995.1 Actinosynnema sp. NPDC023658
GTTCCAGCTTATGAGTGAGCCCTCACTCAAGTCAACGAGTGTTCCAGCACGGTCACGGTCTCGCCGTCGACGGCGACCGGGCGGCCGCGGTCGAACGTGAGGACCAGCTCGTCGAAGTCGTCCGGCTCGGTCCGCGGGCGGACCACGTCGACCGGCGGGGTGCGCTCCCCCGCGCAGGCGACGACCTCCAGGTCGGGTGCGAGCGCGCCGACGCAGGTCTCGAAGCGGACCCGGTCGTCGCCGGTGCGGTCGTGGGCCGCGGTCGTCGCGCCGTGCCGCCTCGCGGTCTCCACCAGGTGTTCCGCGACCAGTGGCCGGGACAGCGCGGACACCGGTTGGAGGGCGTTGGCGCGCAGCGCGGGCAGGCAGTAGCGGTCCGCGAACTCGTCCCGGGCGTCGGTCACGACGGCCTCGACCGCGCCGCGGTCCAGCGCGCGCTGCCGGAGGGTCCCGGGGTCCACGCCGCCCTGGCCGAGGTCGACCACGACGGCGACGACCTCCGCGCCGAGGCGGCCGAGGTCGACCGAACCGCCGGAGTAGGCGAGGACGACCCGCTCACTCATCGGCGTCCCCCGGTGGCAGCGGCTCCTCGCCGGCGGCGAGCGCGGTGACGCGGGCGGCCAGGTCCGCGCCGGTGAGGGGTTCGCGCGCCACGGCGAGGATGGTGTCGTCGCCGGCGATGGTGCCGACGATGTCGTGCAGCGCCGCCCGGTCCAACGCGCTGGCCAGGAACTGGGCCGCGCCGGGCGGGGTGCGCAGGACCGCCAGGTTGCCCGAGTGGTCCACCGACACCAGCAGCTCGCCCAGCACGCGGGTCAGGCGGGACGTGCCGCCCTGCACCCCCCGCACCGGGCTGCCGTCCTCGGGGATGACGTAGACGGGGGCGCCGCCGTCCGGTCCGCGCAGCTTCACCGCACCCAGCTCGTCCAGGTCGCGCGACAGCGTGGCCTGGGTGACCTCGATGCCCTCCACCGCAAGCGTTTTCGCCAGCTCCGACTGGCTGCGGATGGCGCGCTGGGCGACCAGTTCGACGATGCGGGCCTGCCGCGCGGTCCGGGTCATCGCACGGTTCCCGCTGCGTCCCGGTCCGAGTTCTCCAGCAGCCACACGAGCAGGGCCTTCTGCGCGTGCAGCCGGTTCTCCGCCTCGTCCCACACGGCGCTGTCCGGCCCGTCGAGCACGTCGTCGGTGATCTCCTGGCCGCGGTGCGCGGGCAGGCAGTGCAGCACGGTCGTCTTCACGCCGGTCGCGGCCACGAGGTCGGCGTTGAGCTGGTAGGGCCGGAAGGGGCGCATCCGGTCGCGGCCGTCGTTCTCCTGGCCCATGGACGTCCACGTGTCGGTGACCAGCACGTCCGCGCCGTCCACCGCCTCACGCGGGTCCTCGATGACGCGCACCGAGCCGCCGGTCTCCGCGGCGCGCTCGCGGGCCGCGTCGAGCACCCACGGCAGCGGCTGGAACAGCGCCGGCGCGGCGATCCGCACGTGCATGCCCGCGGTGACGCCGCCGAGCAGCATCGAGTGCGACATGTTGTTGGCGCCGTCGCCCAGGTAGGTGACGGTGAGGCCGGCGAGCCCGCCGTGCACGCGCCGGATCGTCTGGAGGTCGGCCAGCACCTGGCACGGGTGGAACTCGTCGGTCAGCGCGTTGATCACCGGGATGCGGGAGACGGACGCCATGGCGTCGATGCGCTTCTGCGCGAACGTCCGCCAGATCACCGCGTCGACGTACCCGGACAGGATCCGGGACGTGTCCTCGATGGTCTCCTCCCGGCCGAGCTGCATAGACCGGCCGTCGATGATCACCGGGTTGCCGCCGAGCTGGGCGATGCCCACCTCGAACGACAGCCGGGTGCGGGTGGAGTTCTTCTCGAAGATCACCGCCACGGACTTCGGCCCGGCCAGCGGCTTGGCGGTCAACCGGTCGGCCTTGTAGTCGTCGGCGAGGTCGAGGACCGCCGCCTGCTCCTGGGGGGTCAGGTCGTCGTCACGCAGGAAGTGGCGCACCATCACGGCTCCTGGCCTGGGTTCGGGAGGAACGACGGCAGGTCGGCCACGAGCCGGTGCGCGTCGGCCTCCTCCAGCACCAACGGCGGCGCCAGCCGGATGACGTCGGGCTGGATGGGGTTGATCAAGTAACCGGCCTGCTGCGCGGCCGCCGCGGCCTTCGCCGAGACCGCCTCGCGCAGCGTGATCCCGAGCAGCAGGCCGGCGCCCCGCACACCGGAGATGAGCGGGTGGTCCAGCGCCTCGATCCCGGTCGCGATCTCCTTGCCGACCGCGGAGGTGTGCTCCAGCAGGCCGTCGGCGGCGATCGTGTCCAGCACCGCGAGCGCGGCGGCGCAGCACACCGGGTTGCCGCCGAACGTGGTGCCGTGCTGGCCGGGCTCGAACAGGTCCTTGGCCGGGCCGACCGCGATGCACGCGCCCAGCGGCAGGCCGCCGCCGAGGCCCTTGGCCAGGGTGATCACGTCGGGGACGATCCCGACCTGGTGGAACCCGAACCAGGTGCCGAGCCGGCCGACGCCCGTCTGCACCTCGTCCAGGACGAGCAGGGCGCCGTGCTCGGCGGTGATCCGGCGGGCCGCCTGGAGGTAGCCCTCGGGCGGGACGACCACGCCGTTCTCGCCCTGGACGGGTTCGACGAAGAACGCGGCGGTCTCGTCGTCGATCGCGGCCTCCAGCGCCGCCACGTCGCCGTACGGGACGTGCACGACGCCGGGCACCAGCGGCTCGAACGGGTCGCGCTTGGCGGGTTGGCCGGTCAGCGCCAGCGCGCCCATGGTGCGGCCGTGGAAGCCGCCCTCGGTCGACACGACCTTCGTGCGGCCGGTGCGGCGGCTCAGCTTGAACGCGGCCTCGTTGGCCTCGGCGCCGGAGTTGCAGAACAGGACCCGGCCGTCACCGTCCACGCCGGACAGGTCGAGCAGGCGTTCGGCGAGCTTCAGCGCGGGCTCGTTGATGTAGAGGTTCGAGGTGTGGCCGAGCTTGCCGATCTGCTCGGTCACGGCGGCCACGATCGCCGGGTGCGCGTGGCCGAGCGCGTTGACCGCGATGCCGGTCAGCAGGTCCAGGTACCGGTTGCCGTCGGCGTCCCAGACGTGCGCGCCCGTGCCGCGGGTCAGCGTCAGGCCGGGTGTGCCGTAGTTGTTCATCATCGCGGCTTGCCACCGCTGCTGGTCGTTCATGACTCGTCCGCCCCAGTCCGGTCGCCGGTCGGGCCGGCGGTGACCATCGTTCCGACACCTTCGGAGGTGAAGACCTCCAGCAGGACCGAGTGCGCGAGCCTGCCGTCGATCACGTGCGCCTCGGGGACCCCGCCGCGCACCGCGCGCAGGCAGGCCTCCATCTTCGGCACCATGCCGGTGTCCAGGCGCGGCAGCAGCTCCTCCAGCTGCTCGGCGTGCACCCGGTGCAGCAGCGAGCTCTTGTCCGGCCAGTCCGCGTACAGGCCCTCGACGTCGGTGAGCACGACCAGCTTCTCGGCGCGCAGCGCCACCGCCACCGCGCCCGCCGCCGTGTCGGCGTTGACGTTGTGCACCACGCCGTCGGCGTCCGGCGCGACCGTGGACACCACCGGGATGCGACCGGCGCGCACGATGTCCAGCACCGCGTCCGGGTTGACCTCGACGATGTCGCCCACCAGGCCGATGTCCACCGGCTCGCCGTCCACGATGGCGGCTCGGCGTGCGGCGGTGAGCAGGTGGGCGTCCTCGCCGGACAGGCCGACCGCGTACGGGCCGTGCGAGTTGATCAGGCCGACGAGCTCGCGCTGCACCTGGCCGACCAGCACCATGCGGACCACGTCCATGGCCTCCGGCGTGGTGACCCGCAGGCCGCCGCGGAACTCGCTCTCGATGCCGAGCCGGCCGAGCATCGCGGCGATCTGCGGACCGCCGCCGTGCACCACGACCGGGTGCAGGCCGGCCAGCTTCAGGAACACCATGTCCTGCGCGAACGCCCGCTTGAGCTCGTCGTCGACCATGGCATTGCCGCCGTACTTGACGACCACGACCGCGCCGCGGAACCGCTGCAGCCAGGGCAGCGCCTCGATCAGCACCGCGGCCTTCTGCCGCGCCTGGTGGTTGTCGGCGGTCACGAGCTGTACGCGCTGTTCTCTTCGACGTAGCCGTGCGACAGGTCGGTGGTGAGCACGGTGGCCGTGCCGTCGCCGAGGTTGAGGTCCACGACGATCTCGACGTCGCGGCCGGACAGGTCGGCCTCGGCGCGGTCGGCGGCCTTGTGGCCGTCCGCGAACAGCGTCACGCCGTTGATCGTGATGCCGAGCTTGTGCTGGTCCACGGTGGCCTGCGAGCGGCCGACGGCCATCGCGATCCGGCCCCAGTTCGGGTCGGAGCCGAACAGCGCGGTCTTGACCAGGTTGTCCTCCGCGACCGTCTTGGCGACGACGACCGCCTCGGCTTCGGTGAGCGCGCCGTTGACCGTGATCGAGACCTCCTTGGTCACGCCCTCCGCGTCGCCTTGGAGCTGCTTGACCAGGTCGTTCGCCACCGCGGTGAGGACTTCGGCGAACTGCTCGGCGGTCGGGGCGACCCCGGAGGCGCCGGAGGCGAGCAGCAGCACGGTGTCGTTGGTGGACGTGCCGCCGTCCACGTCGAGCCGGTCGTAGGTCTTGGCGGTGGTCGCGCGCAGGGCGGCGTCCAGGGCGTCGCCGTCGAGGACCGCGTCGGTGGTGATGACGCTGAGCATCGTGGCCATGTTCGGCGAGAGCATGCCCGCGCCCTTGACGAACCCGCCCACCGACCAGCCGTCCGGGTGGTCCTGCCAGCTCTGCTTGGGGTGGCTGTCGGTGGTCATCACCGCGGTGGCGGCGTCGAGCCCGGCCTGGTCGGTCGAGTCGAGCGCCTGCGCCGCCTTCTCCACGCCCGCCGTGAGGTTGTCCATCGGCAGGCGCTCCCCGATCAGGCCGGTGGAGCACACCGCGACCTCGATCGCGCCGACGTCCAGCACCTCGGCCACCTTCTCGGCGGTGGCGTGGGTGTCCTGGAAGCCCTCGGGGCCGGTGCAGGCGTTCGCGCCGCCGGAGTTCAGCACGACGGCGCGCAGCTTGCGCTCTTGGAGCACCTGCTGCGACCACAGCACGGGCGCGGCCTTCACCTGGTTGGTGGTGAAGACGCCCGCGGCGGCCTGGCCCGGCCCCTCGTTGACGACCAGCGCCAGGTCCAGCGCGCCGGACTCCTTGATGCCGGCCGCGACGCCGGCGGCCTTGAAGCCACCCGGCCCGGTGACGCCCTTGTTGCGGTTCACGGTGCTACTCCCACGGTGGACAGGCCGGTGGTCTCCGGCAGGCCGAGTGCCAGGTTCATGCACTGCACCGCGGCGCCCGCGGTGCCCTTCGCCAGGTTGTCGATCGCGGCGACGACGACGAGCCGGTTCACGTCCCGGTCGACGGCCACCTGCAGCTGCACCGCGTTCGAGCCCAGCACCGCGCCCGTGGTCGGCCAGTGGCCTTCCGGCAGCAGGTGCACGAACGGCTCGTCGGCGTAGGCCTTCTCGTAGGCGGCGCGGACGTCGGTGCCGGCGTCCTTGAGGACCGCCGAGCAGGTCGCGAGGATGCCGCGCGGCAGCGGCGCCAGCACCGGGGTGAACGAGACCCTGACCGGTCCGGCGGCGACCCGGGACAGGTTCTGCGTGATCTCCGGGGTGTGCCGGTGGGCGCCGCCGACGCCGTACGCGCTGAGCGAGCCCATCACCTCGGAGCCGAGCAGGTTCGGCTTGAGCGACTTGCCCGCGCCGGACGTGCCGGACACCGCCACGACGGTCACCTCGGGCTCGACCAGCCCCATCGCGGGCGCCAGGGCCAGCGAGGACACCGTCGGGTAGCAGCCCGGGACGGCGACCCGGCGGGCGCCGCGCAGCTCGTCGCGCAGGCCGGGCAGCTCGGGCAGGCCGTAGGGCCAGCTGCCCGCGTGCGTGCCGCCGTACCAGCGGTCCCAGGCGGCGGGGTCGGTGAGCCGGTGGTCGGCACCGCAGTCGACGACGAGCGTGTCGTCGTCCAGCTGCGCGGCGATCTCGGCCGAGTGGCCGTGCGGCAGGGCGAGGAAGACGACGTCGTGGCCGCGGAGGGTCTCGGCGGTCGTCTCCTCCAGCACGCGGTCGGCCAGCGGCAGCAGGTGCGGCTGGTGGGCGAGCAGCTTCGTGCCCGCGTTGCCGCCGGCGGTGAGCGCGCCGATCTCCACGTCCGGGTGCCCGAGCAGGAGGCGCAGCACCTCTCCCCCGGCGTACCCGCTGGCCCCGGCGACCGCGATCCGTACCGTCATGCGGATAAGTATGCACGCTGATGCAAAGTCACTCAAATCAGTTTCGGGACGCCGCACTTCCCCGAACGGCCGTGCCGTCCCGGACCACCGTGCTATCCCTGATCGAGGGGGAACGGGGGACTTCGATGCACGACGATCCGCACGGCCACTCGTCCGGTCACGACTTCCACGACGACGACTGGCACGAGCACGACTTCCACGACGACTGGCACGGCCGACGGCGGCGCCGCCGCCACCTCGACCTGGCCACCGCGCCGACGTGGGTGAAGGTGCTCACCTGGGTGGGCGCGCTCACCGCGCTCGCGGGGCTGGCGGTCTTCGGCCTGGCGGTCTTCGGCGGCTTCACCGCCCCGAAGCCGGAGTTCGGCCTGGTGGACACCGGCGGGTTCCCCCACGGCGGCGGTTTCGCCACCGACGTCCAGGTCTTCGAGGTCCGGGACGGCGGCACGCCGTACCCCACCGGGAGCAGCGGGGTCGAGGGGGTGCCGGACGGCATCCGCACCGGTATGGGCCTGTTCTTCGTCGGGCTGGTGCTGTCGGTCATCGCGGGTCTGGGCCACGCCACCTCCAGGCCACGCTGACCCGCGTCACCACGTCACGGGCAGCGCCCCGAGGCCGTAGACGACCTGCTGGGAGCGGTACTCCGGTTCCGGTCCCACGGCGCGCAGCCCGGGGAACCGGCGCACCAGGGCCGGGAACGCGATCCGCATCTCCATCCTGGCCAGGGGCGCACCGATGCAGTGGTGGACGCCGTGGCCGAACGCGACGTGGCTGCCCGCGTCACGGGTGAGGTCGAGCACGTCCGGGTCCGGCACGAGGCCGGGGTCGCGGTTGGCCGCGGGCAAGGAGCAGACGATCAGCTCACCGGGACCGATGACCTGACCGCCCACCTCGACCTCGGTGGTCGTCACCCGCGGCACGCCCGTGTGCACGACCGTCAGCCACCGCAGCAGCTCCTCCACGGCGGCGTCGGCGCGTTCGGGCTCGTCGCGCAGCAGGCGGAGCTGGTCGGGGTGGCGCAGCAGGGCGAGCGCGCCCAGGCCGAGCATGTTGGCCGTGGTCTCGTGGCCGGCCAGCAGCAGCAGGTCCGCGATGCCGACCATCTCCCGGTCGTCCAGGCCGGCGGACTCGTCGCGCGCGAGCACGCCCAGCAGGTCGTCGCCCGGCTCGACCCTGGCCCGCGCGACGAGCCCGGCCAGGTAGGCCTTCGACTCGTACAGCACGGACAGCCGCTCCTCGAACGACAGCGACGAGTCGAAGTACCTCGTGTAGCGCTCCTGGAAGTCGTGCCGGTCCTCGAACGGCACGCCGAGCAGCTCGCAGATCACCAGCGCGGGCACCGGCAGCGCGAAGTCGGCCACCAGGTCGGCGGGCGGGCCCTGGCCCTCCATCGCGTCGAGGTGGTCGCGCACGATCTCGTGGACGCGCGGTTCCAGCCGGCGCATCCGGCGGACGGTGAACTCCGGCGCCAGCACCTTGCGCAGACGGGTGTGCTCGGGCGGGTCGAACGCCAGCAGGTTGCCCGGCCGCACGGCCGCCAGCTCCTCCTCGCTCAACGGCGGGGCGCCCGGCACCAGGTGCCGCGCCGAGTTGCCGAACCGCTTCGGGTCCCCGAGCACCTGGCGGACGTCCTCGATCCGGGTCACCAGCCACACCGGCCCGTCCAGCAGCGGCGAGTCGACCCGGCGCACGCGGTCCCGCTCGCGCACCTCCACCAGCTCGGGAGCGGGGTCGAAGCCCGCTCGTCGGAAGTGCAGGGGCGTCGTCGGCGTCGCGGCCATGCCGGCTCCAACCGTCGGGGTTCGTGCGAAAGACCGTAGTCACGCGGCGGAGTGACGCGGCAGCCTTCACCCGAGTGAGTCGTGAACTACGGAAAGTGAGGCGACATGGCCGACCGGCTGCGGGCCGTGATCTTCGACTGGCGGGGGACGCTGGTGCTGACCCCGACGTTCCGGGGGTGGGTGGCGGAGGCGTTGCGGCGGATCGGGCGTGACGCCGACCGGGCCGCCGACGTGGCCTCGACCCTGGACCCGGCGCGGCTGGACGTGCCCGGCGTGGACGCGGACGCGGAGCTGCACCGCCGGACGTACTACGACGGGTTCCGGGCCGCCGGGCTGGACGACGAGCTGGCCGACTCGCTGTACGCGGTGGAGTCCGACCCGGCGTTCAACCCGTTCGCGGCGGACGCCGGGCCGACGTTGCGCGGGCTGCACGAGCGGGGCGTGCGGATCGGGGTGCTCAGCGACATCCACTTCGACATCCGGCCCGCGTTCGGGGACCTGCCGGTGGACTCGTTCGTGCTGTCCTTCGAGCACGGCGTGGTGAAGCCCGACCCGGCGATCTTCCGCATCGCGCTGGACGAGCTGGGCACCGCGCCCGGCGAGACGCTGATGGTGGGCGACCGCGCCACCCACGACGGCGCCGGCGTGGACCTCGGCATGCCCACGCTGCTCGTCCCGCCCCTGCAGGACGTCGACAACACGCGACTGCACCTCGTCACCTCCCTGTTCTAACGGTTGAACCCGCATCAACCATTAGATACTGTCGCCGCATGATCCCCAGGGTGTTCCACCGGCACGTGGACGTCGACGGCGTCCGGGTCTTCTACCGCGAAGCGGGCCCGGCCGCCGCGCCCACGCTGCTGCTCCTGCACGGCTTCCCCAGCGCCTCGCACCAGTTCCGCCGGCTGATCGACGCGCTCGGTGACCGCTTCCACCTGGTCGCGCCCGACTACCCCGGCTTCGGGCACAGCGCCGACCTCGACGGGACGCACACCTTCGACCGCCTCTCCGAGACCGTGGAGGGGTTCGTCGACGCGCTGGGCCTGCGCCGGTTCGCGCTGTACGCGTTCGACTTCGGCGGGCCGGTCGGCTTCCGGCTGGCCGTGCGGCGGCCCGAGCTGATCACCGGCCTGGTCGTGCAGAACGCCAACGCCTACACCGAGGGACTGTCCGAGGCGGCCCGCGCGTTCGTCGCCAACGACGACCGCGAGGTTGCGCGGGAGTTCACCACGCTGCCGTTCACCCGCGGCCAGTACGAGGACGGCACCACCGACCCGGACCTGGTCTCCCCCGACGGCTGGACCCTCGACCAGCACTTCCTCGACCTGCCCGGCCGCGCCGACATCCAGGTCGACCTCGCGCTCGACTACCGCTCCAACGTCGCCCGCTACCCCGAGTGGCAGCGGTGGCTGCGCACGGCCCGGCCGCCGACGCTCGTCGTCTGGGGACGCGGCGACGCGATCTTCACCGAGGACGGCGCCGAGGCCTACCTGCGCGACGTGCCCGACGCCGAGCTGCACGTGTTCGACACCGGGCACTTCGCGCTGGAGGAGGAGCTGCCCCGGATCGCGCCGCTGATCGCCGGTTTCCTCGACCGGCTGCCCGCCTGACCCGGGACCGCTACGGCTTGAACCGCTCCAGGGCGCGGATCTTGTTCGTGGCGTCCAGCGCGGCCACCTTGTACGCCTCGGACAGCGTCGGGTAGTTGAAGACCGTGTCCACCAGGTAGTCCACCGTGCCGCCGCACGCCATGACCGCCTGACCGATGTGGACGAGGTCGGTCGCGCCGGTGCCGAACAGGTGCACGCCGAGCAGCTTGCGGTCCACAGTGGACACCAGCAGCTTGAGCATCCCGTAGGCGTCACCGACGATCGAGCCGCGCGCCAGCTCGCGGTAGCGCGCCAACCCCACCTCGTACGGCACCGAGGACGACGTCAGCTCGGCCTCCGTCGCACCGCAGTAGGAGATCTCCGGGATCGTGTAGATGCCGATCGGCTGCAACGCCGACAGCTCGCGAGCCTGCTCGCCGAACGCGTGGTAGGCGGCGAGGCGGCCCTGGTCCATCGACGTGGCGGCCAGCGCCGGGAAGCCGATCACGTCACCGACCGCGTAGATGTGCTCGACGGGCGTGCGGTAGTGCTCGTCCACGCTCAGCCGGCCGCGGTGGTCGGCCTCCAGGCCCGCGTTGTGCAGGTCCAGCGACTCGGTGTTGCCCTGCCGTCCCGCCGAGTACATCACCGCGGCGGCCGGGATGCGCTTGCCGCTGGCGAGCGTGGTCACCGTGCCGGTCTCGGACACGTCGACGTTGACGACCTTCTCACCGAACCGGAACGTCACCGCGAGGTCGCGCAGGTGGAACTTCAGCGACTCCACGATCTCCGGGTCGCAGAAGTCGAGCATCCGGTCGCGCTGCTCGACCACCGTCACCCGGCAGCCCAGCGCGGCGAACATCGACGCGTACTCGATGCCGATCACGCCCGCGCCGACCACGACCAGCGACGACGGGATCTCCTCCAGCGCCAGCACCTCGTCGGAGTCCAGCACCCGCACCTCGTCGAAGTCGACCTGGTCCGGTCGAGCGGGACGGGTGCCGGTGGCGATCACGACGTGCTCGGCGGTGACGGTGTGGTGGTCGCCGCGGTGCGCGCCGTCCACCGCGATCGTGTGCGGGTCGACGAACCGGCCCGTGCCGGTGAGCAGCTCCACCTGGTTGCGGTGCAGCTGCGCGCGCACGACCTGGACCTCGCGGCCGATCACGTGCTGCGTGCGGGCCAGCAGGTCGGAGATGGTGATGTCCTGCTTCACGCGGTAGCTCGCGCCGTACAGGTCGCGCTGGCTCAGGCCGGTCAGGTACATCACCGCCTCGCGCAACGTCTTGGACGGGATGGTGCCGGTGTTGACGCACACCCCGCCCACCATGTCGGGGCGGTCCACGATCGCCACCCGCTTGCCGAGCTTGGCGCCCGCGATGGCGGCCTTCTGCCCGCCGGGGCCCGACCCGATCACGACCAGGTCGTAGTCGTACTCGCTCATGCCCGAAAGCCTCGCACATCGCGACGCCGCGCACTGCGGCGTTCCGCGGTGTCGCGGTGGACGGACTCGACGTGGCGGTCCGGCCCGTCGAGGCGCGAGGCGGTGAAGCCCCTGCGGGCCTTCAGGTTTCCCGAACCGGCAGGGCCTTCAAGGGCTTCGAAGTTTCAGGCGCGCGCGGCCCGGCCCGAGTAGGTCAGCGGGAACACCGCGTCCGTGCAGGCGCTCGGCACGTCGTGCGCGATCTGCACGACCATCTCCACCTCGACCGACCCCGCGGGCGGGATCGCCACCGGCTCCGCCATCGGCACCACGGTCAGCACCCCGGACGGGCACTCCGGCACCCGGTTCTGCGCCTCGTCCAGCGGCTGCCCGGCTTGGGCCTCCAGCGTCAGCACCACGATGTCCACGTTGTTCGGGTTCGACAGCCGCACCAGGCGCGCGCCCTCGCTGCCCGGCGTCAGCTCCACCGCACCGCCGGAGACGTCGTCGATCTCGAACGGTTCGAGGCCGATCACGCCCGCCTCACCGCCGCTCACCGAGTACGCCATCGCGGGCAGTTCCGGTTCCGGCCAGGTCAGGTGCATGGCAGCCACCACGGCCGCACCCACGCCGAGAATGGTCATGGCGACGGCGACTTCCATCCGCGGGCCCAAGCTGCGCATGAGGCAACCTCACTCGATTGCTGCTCCAGGCGGTGGGTTCGCCGCTAGCTCCCCGTCGGACCGGCGACCAGACTCGCCCGGCGGTTCATCGCTTCGCCCCTCGGCCCAGCGGGCCGCGAAGCCAATCTTGGAGAACGTTCAACCTCGGCGCAAGGACCAAGCCGACCCGGAAAGAAAGGTCTTTGGACCTCTTGACACGTCACCCGACGCATCCTCACCTGCACGTTCCCGCTACTTCGACCGCCGAGTGATTCACCCGGGAGGGCTAATCCCGGACCCGCACCAGTGCGGGTCCGGGACGTCGCGCTCAGCCTCTCAGCGCCGCGCCGAAGCGCTCGGCGGCGGCGGCCACGGCCGCGTCGCGCGCCGCCGTCGCCTCCTCCACGGTCAGCGTCCGGTCCGGCGCGCGGAACCGCAGCGAGTACGCCAGCGACCGCTTGCCCTCACCGACCTGGTCACCGGTGTAGACGTCGAACAGCCGGACGTCCTCCAGCAGCGCCCCACCGCCGCCGCGCAGCGCCCGCGCCACCTGCTCGGCGGGCACCTCCGCCGGCACGACCACGGCCACGTCCAGCAGCACCGGCGGGTACGCCGACACGACCGGCGCGGGCCTGTTGTCGCTCAACGGCAACGCGTCCAGGTCCAACTCCATCGCCACGGTCCGCTTCGGCAGCCCCAGCGCTTCCACGACCTTCGGGTGGAGCTCGCCCGCGTGGCCCACGGGCCAGTCACCGACGCGCAGCTCGGCGCACCGGCCGGGGTGCCACGGCGCGAGGTCGGAGGCGACCACGGTCAGCTCCACCCCGTAGGCCTGGCCGACCAGCCGCGCGGCCTGCACCGCGTCCGCCCAGTCGGCCTGCCTGCCCTTGCCCCACCAGCCCGCCTGCTCGCGGTGACCCGCCAGCACGGCCGCCACGTGCACCGGCTGCTGCGGCAGCGCCGCGAGCAACGACGCCACCTGCGCGTCCGACGGCCGTTGGCCGACACCCACCTGCGGCACCGGGACCTGCTGCGTGCGCGGCAGCGTCACCTGGGCGACCGTGTAGACCGCGAGGTCCTTCTGGCCGCGCGCCAGGTTGCGCTGCACCGCCTCCAGCAGCCCCGGCACCAGCGTGGTGGCCAGCGCGTGCTTGTCCGACTCCAGCGGGTTCAGCACGCTGACCGTGTTGCGCCGCACGTCGCCCTCGGGCAACCCGAGCGCGTCGAACACCGACGGCGCCACGAACGGGAACGGCTTGACCTCGACGAAACCTGCCTCCGCCAACGCGCGCGCCACCGTGCGGCGACGGCGCTGCTGCTCGGTCAACCCGCGACCGGCCGGTGCGGGCGGCAGCGTGGACGGGATCGTGTCGTACCCCTCCAGCCGCAGCACCTCCTCCACCAGGTCGGCGGGCTGGGTCAGGTCCGAGCGCCACGTCGGCGGCACGGCGGTGACCATGGTCGCGCCGTCGTCACCGGTGGTGACCTCGACCTGGCAGCCGATCTGGCCCAGCCGGCGCGCGGTCACGCCGCGGGCGTAGTTCACCCCGGCGACCCGGTCGGGCAGGTTGATCGGCATCGTCACCGGCTTCGGCTGCGCGGGCGTGCCGACGTCCGTGCGGCCGGGCTTGATGCTGCCGTCGCCGAACATGTCCAGCAGCCGGGCCGCGCGCTCCAGCGCCACCGGCGCCAACGCCGGGTCCACCGTGCGCTCGAACCGCCTCGCGGCCTCGCTGGGCAGCTTGTGCCTGCGCACCGTGCGGGCGATGGACGCCGGGTCCCAGTTCGCCGCCTCCAGCAGGATGTCCGAGCTGGTCGGGGTGACCTCGGTGCTCGCGCCGCCCATCACGCCGGCCAGCGAGACCACGCCGCTGTCGTCCGCGATCACGATGTCGTCCGGGTCCAGCGCGCGGACCTGCTCGTCCAGCGTGGTCAGCTTCTCGCCGGCCGCCGCGCGCCGCACCACCAGGCCGCCCTTGACCGCCGACGCGTCGAACGCGTGCAGCGGCTGGCCCAGCTCCAGCATCACGTAGTTGGTGACGTCCACCGGCAGCGAGATCGACCGGATGCCCGCCAGCATCAGCCGCCGCCGCATCCACCACGGCGTCGGCGCGGTCGGGTCGACACCGCTCACGCGGCGGGCCACGAACCGGGAGCACGTCGCCGGGTCCTCGATGCGGACGGGCAGCACCTCGCCCTCGCCCTCGGGCACCTCGGCCGTGCCGGGGTCGCGGTAGGGCACGTCGAACGCGCAGGCGATCTCGCGGGCCAGGCCGCGCACGGAGAACGCGTAGCCGCGGTCCGGGGTCGGCGCGACCTCGATCACCGTGTCGCCCAGGCCCAGCAGCTCGATCGCGTCGTCACCGGGCTGCGCGGTGCCGCTGGGCAGCACCATGATGCCCGAGTGGTCGTCGCCCAGGCCCAGCTCGCGGGCCGAGCAGATCATGCCCTCGCTGGTCCGGCCGTAGGTCTTGCGGGCGGAGATGGCGAAGTCGCCGGGCAGCACCGCGCCGGGCAGCGCCACCACGACCGTGTCGCCCTCCTGGAAGTTCGACGCGCCGCAGACGATGCCGTTGACCTGGTCCGGGCCCACCTCGACCTGGCAGTAGCGGATCGGCTTCTTGAACTCCGTCAGCTCCTCGACCTCCACCACGCGGCCCGCGACGAGCGGGCCCGTCACGGAGTCGAGCGTGTGGACGTCCTCGACCTCGATGCCGATCCGCACGAAGGCCTCGACGAGCTGCTCGGGCGTGGGCGTCTCGGCGAACTCGAGGTTCTCGACCAGCCAGGTAACCGGAATGCGCACCGGTCAGACCTCCGTTCCGAATGGCTGGGTGAAGCGGACATCGCCCTCGACCATGTCCCGCATGTCGGGCAGGCCGTTGCGGAACTGCAGCGTGCGCTCCAGACCCATGCCGAACGCGAACCCGGAGTACACGTCCGGGTCGACGCCGCAGTTGCGCAGCACGTTCGGGTTGACCATGCCGCAGCCGCCCCACTCGACCCAGCCCGCGCCGCCCTTCTTCTCCGGGAACCACACGTCCACCTCGGCGGACGGCTCGGTGAACGGGAAGAAGCTGGGCCTCAGGCGGGTCTTGGAGTCCTCGCCGAACATGGCGCGGGCGAACGCGTCGAGCGTGCCCTTCAGGTGCGCCATGGTCAGGCCCTTGTCCACGGCCAGGCCCTCGACCTGGTGGAAGACCGGGGTGTGGGTGGCGTCGAGCTCGTCGGTGCGGAACGTGCGGCCGGGGCACACCACGTAGATCGGCGGCTCGCGGTCGAGCAGGGTGCGGGCCTGCACCGGGCTGGTGTGCGTGCGCAGCACCAGGCCCGAGTCGGCGGGCGCCACGTAGAACGTGTCCTGCATGGTCCGCGCCGGGTGGTCCTTGCCGAAGTTCAACGCGTCGAAGTTGAACCACTCGGTCTCCAGCTCCGGGCCCTCCGCGACCTCGTAGCCCATGGCCACGAACACGTCGGCGGTCCGCTCCGCGAGGGTGGAGATGGGGTGGCGCGCGCCGCGGGGCACCCGGTCCCACGGCAGCGTGACGTCCACCGCCTCCTCGCGCAGCACCCGCTCGTCGCGCTCGGCCTGCAACCGGGCGCGGCGCTCCTCGAACGCGACCTTGACCGCGTTCTGCGCCTCGTTCACCCGCTTGCCCGCCGCGGCCTTGGCGGCCGGCGGCAGCGCGCCGATCTCGCGCCGCGCCAGCAGCACCGGCGAGCGGTCGCCCAGGTGGCCCGGTTTGACGGCGGCGAGCTCATCGAGGTCGGCCGCCTTCGCGAACGCCTCACGAGCCTGCTCGACCGCCGCGTCGAGCGCTTCCTGGGAGAGCGCCGCTACCTGCTTGGGGTCGTACGGGTCGTTGGCTCCGGACATGGTTGGTGGACAGCTCCCGTCACGGACACAGGTGGTCAGCCCTCCGCAAGGCATGCGGAGCAGCGGTCCGATCCTAGGTGATCGGCCGACCGCCGGCCCCACCGCCGCCCCCCGACCCGCCCCTCCGCCACCCCCGCCGCGTGCGATCGGACGGCGGCCGGGCGGAATTGTCGGTGGGGCGTGGCAGTCTTGTGGCGCGAGCAGGACCCCGGCGGGCGATCAGCGGAAAACCGGGTCACAAGCCGCCGGCGCACCCTTAGAATCGTCCGTCCCCGTGACCTGACCCGAGGTGAACTCCAGTCCCATGGCACACACCTTCGGTGTCGACCTGCGCGGGATCATCGACCTGCTCAGCCACCACCTCTACAGCAGCCCCCGCGTGTACGCGCGCGAGCTCCTGCAGAACGCGGTGGACGCGATCACCGCCCGCCGCGCGCTCCAGCCGGACGCGCCGGGCGAGGTCGTGATCGAGCCGGTCGGGTCCTCCGGCGGCACCTTCCGCATCTCCGACACCGGCATCGGCCTCACCGAGCGCGAGGTGCACGACCTGCTCTCCACGCTCGGCCGCACGTCCAAGCGCGACGACCTCGGCTTCGCCCGCCAGGGCTTCCTCGGCCAGTTCGGCGTCGGCCTGCTGTCCGCGTTCCTGGTGGCCGAGCGCATCCGGCTGGTCAGCCGGTCCGCCAAGGGCGGCCCCGCGGTCCGGTGGACGGCCGACGCCGCGGGCAACTACGAGGTGGTGGTCGTCGGGGGGCCCGACGACCCGACCCCGGCCGACGGCGCGGGGGCCGACATCCCGGTCGGCACCACCATCGAGCTCGTGCCGCACCGCGACGCCGAGCACTGGCTGGAGCACGACGTGGTCAAGGCGCTGGTCACCGAGTACGGCGAGCTGCTGCCGGTGACCGTGCGGGTCGGCGCCGAGGTCGTCACGCACGGCGAGCTGCCGTGGGTCGAGGACGCGGTGGCGTACGGGGAGCGGGTGCTGGGCGTCCGGCCGTTCGACGCGATCCCGGTCGAGGTGCCGACCGTCGGCCTGCGCGGCGTGGCCTACGTGCTGCCGCGCGGCGTGCACCCCGGCGCCCGCCAGTCGCACCGCGTCTACCTGAAGCGGATGCTCGTCGGTGACGCCATCGAGGGCCTGCTGCCGGAGTGGGCGTACTTCGTGCGCTGCGTGGTCGACTCGACGTCGCTGCGGCCGACCGCGAGCCGCGAGTCGCTCTACCAGGACGAGACGCTGCTGGTCGTGCGCGAGGAGCTGGGCCGCCAGGTCCGCGACTGGCTGGTCCGGCTCGACGCGACCGACCCCGGCCGCACGCAGGCCCTGCTGGACGCGCACCACCTGGGCATCAAGTCGCTGGCCCGGGTGGACGACGAGATGCTGCGGCTGGTCGAGCGGTGGCTGCCGTTCGAGACCACCGACGGCCCGCAGTCGCTGCGCCAGTTCCGCCGCAAGCACGGCACCATCGCGCACGTGCCGGACGTGGACGAGTTCCGGCAGCTCGCGCCGGTCGCGCACGCGCAGGGCATGGGCCTGGTCAACGCGGGCTACGCCTACGACGCGGAGATCATGGAGCGGCTGGTCGCGCTGGACGGCCCCGCCGCCGCGCGCCGGGTCGCGCCGAACGAGGTGCTGGCCGCGCTGGACGACCCGGACCCCGAGCTGGAGCGCGCGGTGCGCGAGCGGCTCGTGCTGGCCAAGGACGTGCTGGAGCGGCACGACTGCGAGGCCGTGCCGCGCGACTTCGACCCGGGTTCGCTGCCCGCGCTGCTGGTCACGAACGTGGAGGCCGAGCGCAAGCGCGACGCGCAGCAGGTCGGTGAGCAGGCCGACCCGCTGTGGGCGGAGCTGCTGGGCAGCCTGGTCGAGTCGTCGTCGGACGCCGCGCAGCGGCTCGTGCTCAACTGCCGCAACCCGCTGGTGCGCCGGCTGGCGCAGCTGACCGACCCGGCGCTGGTGGAGCTGACGGTGGAGTCGCTGTACGTGCACGCGCTGCTGCAGGCACGGCGGCCGATGCGCCCGAAGGACACCGCGGCGCTGAACCGTTCGTTCCTGGAACTGCTGGACCGCGCCGTGGGTAGCCAAAAAGGGTGATGCCGCTGTGAACGAGGACAAGGAAGCCGCCGAGCGGCAGTTCGTCGAGGCCTACCACATGCCGGAGGGCATGGCGCGGCACGAGGCGCTGGAGCGCGCGGCCCGCGCCGCGGACGCCCACGACCACCTGCCGCTGGCGGTGAGCTGCCGGATCGCGCTGATCCGCTCCGCCTACGACCTGGGCCGCTACGACCTGATGCTGGCGCCGTTCGCCTGGTGCGGCGCGGCCGAGCAGCGCGACCCCACGGCGTTCGACGAGTGGGAGACGCACAGCTACGACTGGGCGCACAAGTGGATCGTCAGCGGCCTCATCGCGGACCCGAGGTTCACGCTGGAGCAGATCGGCTCGTTCGTCGACCAGCTGGCGGAGCGCTACCAGCGGCTCGGGTACTCGATGCAGCCGGTGCACGGCGCCCGCGCCGACCTGGCCGCGCACGTGGGCGACGACGAGGCCTACCGCGAGCACTTCGCGCGGTACCTGGCGGTCGACCGCGGGCCGATGAGCGACTGCGAGGCGTGCGTCGTCGAGGAGCAGGCCGGGCACCTGATCCGGCAGGGCAGGCACGCCGAGGCGGTCGCCCACGCCGAGCACCAGCTGGCGCAGGACACGGGCTGCGCGACCCAGCCGCAGGGCAT
This sequence comes from Actinosynnema sp. NPDC023658, assembly GCF_040639995.1. Taxonomy (NCBI): domain Bacteria; kingdom Bacillati; phylum Actinomycetota; class Actinomycetes; order Pseudonocardiales; family Pseudonocardiaceae; genus Actinosynnema; species Actinosynnema sp. NPDC023658. The sequence goes on from NZ_JBFAAX010000075.1 coordinate 18,344, forward strand.
CCTGACCACGTTGACGCCCGCGTTCGTGGCGCTGGGCGAGGTGGACCGGGCCCGGCAGGCGCACGTGGTGGCGTACCGGCTGGTCCGCGACGACCTGGTCGGCGGCTACCTGGACGACCACCTGGAGTTCTGCGCGACGTCGGGCAACGTGCGGCGCGGCGTGGAGCTGCTGCGCGGCCACCTGCACCGGGTGCACCACTCGACCAGCCCGTCCCGGGCCATGCACTTCGCCGCGGGCGCGGCGCTGCTGCTCAGCCGGGTGTCGCCGGACGAGGAGTTCGCCGTGCCGCGCGACGGGCGGTCGGTGGTGATGTCCGCGCCGGAGCTGCGCGAGCTGCTCGAGGCGCAGGCGTTGGAGATCGCGGCCCGGTTCGACCGGCGCAACGGCAGTGACGCGGTGAGCACCCGGATCCGGCGGACGCTGTCCGCGCCCGACACGATCCCGGTGCAGCTCGTCGTGCCGGTCGCCTCGCCGCCCGCTCCCGCGGACGACGCGGACGAGGAGCCGGTGGCGGTCGCGGACCCGGTGGAGCTGGCGCGGCGGATGTGCGACGCGTTCGACCAGGGCGAGTTCATCGTGGGCATGAGGCTGCTGCGGTCGTTGCCGGCGGACCTCGACCCGCTGCTGCCCGAGTCGCGGGGCGCGCTGGTCGCGGCGCGGCGGGCGATCGCGGGCGGGCACGTGCGGCCGAAGGCGGAGGTGCTGGCCGAGCTGGAGGCGGCGGTCGACCGGCTGGCCGCGTGCGGCGAGCACGACCTGGCCAACCGGTTCCGGGCGCGCGGCGCGGGGCTGCGCGCGGAGGAGGGCGGCCTGGCGGAGTGCACGCAGCTCGCGCGCACGTGCCTGGCCGAGGCCGACGTCGCGGGCACCCCGTACACGCGGGTGCTCACCAGGCTGCTGCTGGCCGACCTGCTGGCGGACGCGGAGGAGAACGACGAGCAGGGCGTGCTGACCGCCGAGGCGGTGGAGCTGGCCGCGGCCGAGGTGCCCGAGCTGCTGTCGCGGGCGCGGTGCGACCGGGCCCAGTTCCTGGCCACGACCGGGCAGCTCGACGAGGCGCACGCCGAGGTGGTCGACGTCCTGGGTGGCGAGAAGTCGGCGTCGGTGCGGTTCGACGCGCTCCGGCTGCTGCTGAAGATCCAGACGGTGCGGGGCGACGAGGCCGCCACCGCGACCGCCGCCGAGTTCGTCGGCTCGTTCAGCTCGCCGCGCGGGCCGTGGACGGCCGAGGCGCACCGGCAGCGGGTGGCGTCGGTCGAACGGCTCGGCCTGGAGGCCGAGCACCTGGCGGAGCTGCGGGACGCGGTCACCGCCGGGCACGAGGTCGGCGTGCCGGACGACGTGGCGAAGGCCTGCTACGCGCTGGCCGGCGGCTACCTCAAGTCCGGCCGGTTCGTGGAGGCCGCCGAGGCGCTCGAAGAGGCGGTGCGGGTGATCGACGGCGGCGACGTCGACCCGGACGTGGTCGTGCCCGTCCGGTACCGCCTGGGTCAGGTGTGCGCGCGGCTGGACGAGACCGAGGCCGCCCGCCGTCACCTGGAGGTGGCGCTGGGCCTGGTGCCGGCCGACGAGCCGTGGCGGCGGGCGATGGTGCTCGACGTGCTGGCCGGCGTCCTGCGCCGCCTCGACCTGCCGTTGGAGGCCGC
>NZ_JBFAAX010000076.1:0-19582 GCF_040639995.1 Actinosynnema sp. NPDC023658
TGGTGCCGACCAGCTGCACCTCGACGTGCCTGGCCGGTTCCAACAGCTCCTCCACGAACACGGCGTCGTCCCCGAACGCCGCCAGCGCCTCGGCCCGGCACCGCTGCACCGCGGCGTCGAGGTCCGCGAGCCGCCGCACCACCCGCACGCCCTTGCCGCCACCACCGGCGACGGCCTTCACCACCACCGGGCCGTGCGCGCGGAAGAACTCCTCGAACCCGTCCTCGGCCCCCGCGAGCACCGGCACGCCCACCTCGGCGGCCAGCGCCCGTGCCCGGCTCTTGTCCCCGAGCAGCTCCAGCACCTCCGGGGGCGGTCCGACGAACGTCAGCCCGGCCTCGGCGCAGCGCCGGGCGAACCCGGCGTTCTCGGCCAGGAACCCGTAGCCGGGGTGCACCAGGTCGCACCCCTCGGCGGCGGCGAGCACGGCGTCGACGTCCAGGTACGAGCCTTGCAACCGGACCGCGCGGTCGGCGAACCGACCGTGCGCGTCGTCGGAGTCGGTGACCAGGGCGACGGTCCGCCAGCCGAGGTCTGCGGCGGCGCGCAGCACCCGGACGGCGATCTCTCCCCGGTTGGCGACGAGCAGCGTGGGCACGTGAACCTCCTGAGCGACCGCTTAGTATGTGACCGCGGTCGCATACTGGCACCCGCGCTTAGCGTTCGTCCAGAGGGAACCGATGCACGGGTAGAGGCGTCCTTGGAGCAACACCAGCCCCAAGGGCGTGACCGAGAAGCAGGCCAGGAGGCACCAGCGTGGTTTTCAAGAGGATGTTGCGCGCGTTCGGAGTCGGCGGTCCCACTGTGGACACGGTGCTGGCCAACCCGAACGCGCGGCCGGGCGAGCTGCTGACCGGTGAGGTCCGCATCGCGGGCGGCGACCACCCCGCCGACATCGACGAGGTCAAGCTCTCGCTCGTCACCCGGGTCGAGGTGGAGAGCGGCGACAACGAGCACAACCGGAACCTGGAGTTCGCCCGGGTCGTCGTCGGCAGGCGCATCGGCGTCGCGCCGGGGCAGCACCTGGCGCTGCCGTTCCAGTTCCCCGTGCCGCTGGAGACGCCGCTGACCGTGGTGCACGGTCAGCACCTGCACGGCATGACGATGGGGCTGCGCACGGAGCTGGAGGTGCGCGGCGCGGTCGACCCGGGCGACCTCGACCCGGTCGCCATCCACCCGATCCGCTCGCAGGAGCACGTGCTGAACGCGTTCGGCGCGCTCGGCTTCCGCTTCCAGCGGGCCGACAACGAATCGGGTCGCATTCACGGCGTGCCGCAGCAATTGCCGTTCTACCAGGAGATCGAATTCCTCCCGCCGGGGCAATTCCTGAGCAAGATCAGCCAATTGGAGTTGACCTTCGTCACCGACCCGCACCGGTTGTACGTGGTGCTGGAGGCGGACCGCCGCGGCGGCCTGTTCCGGCAGGGCGGTGACTCGTTCGGGCATTTCGCGATGTCACACGATGAGGTGATTCGCACGGACTGGGCCGGACTGCTGCACCACTGGATGGACCAGGTCGCCGGCAGGCGATCTTCCGGCGGATACGGGCACCACGGCGGGCATCACGGTGGTCACCACGGCGGTCACCACGGTGGGGGAATCGGCGCCGGTGGCGTTGTCGCCGGGGCTGCGGCCGGCGTATTCGGTGGGATGATGATTGGCGAGGCCCTCGACGAGATCGGGGACTTCTTCGAAGGCGACTAACCCGGAGGAGGTATCGTGGGCATCGGCGGTGTCATCAGTGCCCTGATCGTGGGTCTCATCATCGGTTTGCTGGGCAAGCTCGTCGCACCCGGTAAACAGGCCATCCCCATTTGGCTGACTCTTGTCGTGGGGATCGTGGCGGCGTTCATCGGAACGTTCATCGCCCGCGCCCTCGGTGTTGAGGACACGCCGGGACCTGACTGGATCGAGATCATCGTGCAGGTGATCATCGCGGCCATCGGTGTCAGCCTCGTTGCCGGCTTCTACGGCAAGAAATCCGTGCGGTGAAGCGCCAGGGCCTCCCGGGATCCCCGGGAGGCCCTGCCGGTCACGCCCCGTTCAGCCGGTCGTCCCTCGGCGCGCCGAGGAACCTCCGCCACTGCCCGATGCCGAAGGCCAACGTCGGCCCGGCCGGGTTCTTGGAGTCCCGCGCGCCGACCCCCGCCCCACCTCCACGCAGGACTGGCCCTCCGCGCTGTAGGTGCTGGTACGCCAGGCCGCATCCGCCAGATCCCCGTGCTCCATGCTGTGCGAACCTCCGTCATTCCAGGCCGTCGGCAATCCCGGCGATCAGCGTTGCCGAGTCGTCAGGGCTCTTGGCCATCGCCACCAGGTGATCGAAGTGAGCCCGGAAGCGCTCGACGTCGTTGTCCGACTCCAAAAATATCTCACCCACCTGGCTGTCGACGTAGATCAGGTCGGTGCTCAACGCGTCGTCGAAGGCCATGACGACGAACTCGCCAGGCATCCCGGGGTGAGCGCCGGAGGAGAACGGGATGACCTGGATGGTCACCTGCGGCGCACGGGCCGCTTCGAGCAAGTGCCTCAGTTGCGCCCGCATGACGTCGGTCCCACCGACCTCGCGGCGCAGTGCCGCCTCGTCGATGACGGCCCAGAGCTTGAGGGGGTTCTCCTCACCCCGAGCGGCTTGTCGCTCGACCCGGGTGCGAACGCGGTCCTCGACCTGTTCGTCGGTCGCGTCGTACGAGCCGCCTCGGATGACGGCACGGGCGTAGTCCTCGGTCTGCAACAAGCCCGGCACGAACATGCCCGAGTAATTGCGGACCTGGTGGGCGTCGTGCTCGAAGCTGATGTAGGCGGTGTAGCCCTCGCGCAGGTCTTGGTGCCAGGGTTGGATCCAGCCCTGATCCGCTGACTGGCGGTAGAGGGTCTTGAGTCGTTCCTGTTCGTCCTCCGGCACGCCGTAGAGCTTGAGCAGGGTGTCCAAGGTCCGGTACTGGGGCCGGGTGCGCGCGGTTTCGATGCGGTAGAGCGTGACGGCGTTGATGCTGGTCCGCTTCTGGACGTCCTCGCGGCGCAGTCCTCTCTCGTCGCGGAGTCGTTCGACCGGAAAGGAAGACCACGTGGACGACGAGACCTTCACGGCTCTCCTGCACGAGGCGGCGCAGGACGAAGCACCCCGCCTGTTCGCCCTGGTGGAGGAGTACGGGGAACACGAGGACGCCCGCGTCGCCGGCTACGGCCTGGCCTACGCCGACCGCGCGGAGTCCAACTCGGTGGAGGGCGACTTCCTGCTCAGCTCCGAGTGCCCCGAGAACGCGCGGGCCGTGTACGAGGTGAGCTCCGGCGACCGGGCCGTGCGGTGTGTCCACCTGGTGTGGCTGGACGACCGCTCCTGACCCCTACTCCCAACGCGGCTGCCACTGGATCCCACCCGGTCGCCCGCCGCCGGTGGTCATGTACTCGTGAGCTGCTCGGCGTACGTCGGCCAGGGGGATTTCCGCGTCGGCGGGGAATTCGGTGTCCGAGCCGGTGAAGTAGTAGATCGGCGGCGGCTCGGTGATGTACGGCCCCTTGCTGATGCAGGCCTCGGGGGCGTCGGGGCCGGCGTAGTAGAGAACCCCCCTCCCGGTCGTGGCGTCGAGTCCCACGTCGAGGATTGCGTGGCCGGGATCGCCGTGGATGAGGAGCTGCACGGTGGTGGGGTCGTTGAGTCCCACCACGATGTCCAGGACGGCGTCGAGCTCGACGGGGTCGTGCACGACGGTGGGGCCTTCGGCTTTCCAGTCGTACCAAGCTTCTAGCGCCACCACGGACGGGCACCTCCTGCGTATCGCTTGCGGAACGGTTCGCCTGATGGGGTGACGCCGTGCACGGTCAGCGTGGCGCCTTCCGGGAGCAGGACCGGTACGAGGGTGTCACACCCGAATGGGCCTGCGCACGGCTTGGCGTTGATCACCACCGTGGCATGCCGGATGCCCTCGGCAGCCATCCGAACGGCCAATTTGATCTCTACGTCCGCCGTCTTGGCGGATAGCCGGGGCATTCCTCTGTCGCGCAGTGCGGTGTCCGCTGCGGAGGAGTACTCGTCTCGTCCGCTGACGATCGACTGCGCGGTGCCATCCGGGCCGATCCACTGGCCGCGTGTTTTCTGGTGAGGACCGCCGGGTGCGCGGTGCGGAGGCAGCGCGCGTCGGAGCTGTTCGATCCGATCGGGTGCGATGGTGGGCGAATGGTCGGGTTCGACGCGGCTTGTCGGGGGCGTTGGCGGTGGGCCCGTGCCCAGCAGCGCGTCCAGCACGGCTTGAGCGTGGTCCATTCCGGCGCCAAGGGCCCGCCACAGGTCGACCACACCCCTGACCACCTCGGTGAAGTCGGCCACCGCCCGCTCCGCTTCGGGGTCGCCCGAGCCGGCCAGCGCGCCGGACAGGACGGCCTGCGCGTCTTCCGCCGCCTCCTGCGCGGCACCCAGGGCGTCCCGGCACCGCGACGCCTTGTCGCACGCCCGCGAGACCTGCGTGGCCACGTCGACCAACGACACACATCACCGTGGCACGGCACCGGCCTCCACCGTAAGAACCCGACCGGGTGTCGGAGCGCCCGACGGGGAACACCGGCCAACGGTCAGGACGCGCCCACCATGCGCAGCACCAGGTCCGCGTACAGGTCACCGATCTCCGCGGGCGTGCGCCGCCCTCCCGGCTGGTACCAGCGCGCCACGTCGATGCACAGCGACATCACCGCCAGGGTCGCCCCGCGCACGTCCGGCACGTCGAACGCGCCCGCCGCGACACCCGCCTCGACCATCCCGCGCACGGAGCCCTCGATCCGCCGCCGCAGCTCCACCACCTCGGCCAGGTGCTCGGGCGTCAACGCGCTCAGCTCGTACTGCACGACCCGCGCCGTCGTGTGATATTCGGCATGCCAGGACGCGAACGCGCGCACGGCCGCCGCCAGCCGGGCCGCCGGTTCCTCCTCCACCACGGCCGTCAGCATCGACAGCGACGTCTCGTGACCGACCCGCGAGATCTGGAAGAGCAGTTCCTCTTTGGACCGGTAGTGGATGTAGACCGCCGCTGGTGACATGCCCGCCTGCGCCGCGATGTCACGGGTCGTCGTCGCGTGGTACCCGCGCACCGAGAACGCGGCGGCGGCGGCGATCAGCATCCGCCGGGCCGCCGGTGGGGTGACCGAGGACCACGTCTCGTCCAGGAGCGCGAACTCGCCCCGGCTCGTCGTCACATCCGCCCTCCTTGACACGAAGCCGAACGATACCGCAGGCTAAGCACACGCTTAGACCTAAGCAACCGCTTAGTATGGAGGATGTGAGAGTGCGCCGCACGCTGTTCGAACCCGACCACGAAGCGTTCCGCGAGACCGCGCAGGCGTTCTGCGACCGCACCCTCCGGCCGAACTACGAGAAGTTCGTCGAGCAGCGGCACATCGACCGCGAGGTGTGGTTGGAGGCGGGTCGGCAGGGGCTGCTCGGCCTGGAGGTCCCCGAGGAGTACGGCGGCAGCGGCGCGAACGACTACCGGTTCAACGCCGTGCTGGGCGAGGAGCTGTCGAAGGTCAGCGCCGGCATGTCGTCCTGCCTGGGCATCCACGGCGACGTCGTCGCCCCCTACCTGGTCGACCTGTGCACCGAGGAGCAGAAGCAGCGCTGGCTGCCCCGGTTCTGCTCGGGCGAGATGACGACCGGCATCGGCATGACCGAACCGTCCGGCGGCTCCGACCTGGCCGCGCTCAAGAGCAACGCGGTCCGCGACGGCAGCGACTGGATCCTCAACGGCTCCAAGACGTTCATCACCAACGGCTTCTCCGCCGACATGGTCGTGGTCGCCGCGCGCACCAGCCCGGAGAAGAAGGCCCGCGGCATCACGCTGTTCGCGGTCGAGACCGGCATGAAGGGCTTCGAGCGCGGTCGGAAGCTGGACAAGGTCGGCCAGCCCGAGTCCGACACCGCCGAGCTGTTCTTCGACAACGTCCGCGTCCCGGCAGGGAACGTCATCGGAGAGGTCGACCGCGGCTTCATCTACATGATGGAACGCCTGCCGCAGGAACGCCTCGGCGGCGCGATCTCCAACCTGGCGCACGCCAAGCAGATCCTGCTGGAGACGATCGAGTACGCCAAGGAGCGCAAGGCGTTCGGGCAGGCGATCGGGTCGTTCCAGCACAACAAGTTCGTCCTCGCGGAGCTGGTCACCAAGATCGACGTGACGCAGGCGTTCCTGGACCAGTGCACCGACGCGCACACCCGGCGCGAGCTGACCGCCGTCGACGCGGCGAAGGCGAAGTACTGGAGCGCGGACGTGCAGAACGACGTCATCGACGCGTGCGTGCAGCTGCACGGCGGCTACGGCTACATGACCGAGTACCGCGTGGCCCGCGCCTGGATGGACGCCCGCGTGACCCGGATCTGGGCCGGCTCGAACGAGATCATGAAGGAACTCATCGGCCGCGACCTCGGCCTCTAGGAACCGGGAGACACCGCCATGCCCGAGGCTGTCATCGTCGCCACCTCGCGCTCCCCGATCGGTCGGGCGCGCAAGGGGTCGCTGGTGGACCTGCGCCCGGACGACCTGGCCGCCCAGGTCGTCCGCGCGGCGCTCGACCAGGTGCCCGAGCTGGACCCGAACGAGATCACCGACCTGCACCTGGGGTGCGCCGAACCGCAGGACGAGCACGGCCAGAACGTCGCCCGCCGCATCGCCGTGCAGCTCGGCTTGGACGGCCTGCCCGGCACCACGGTCAACCGGTTCTGCGCCTCGTCGGTGCAGACCGCCCGGATGGCGTTCCACGCGGTGAAGGCGGGCGAGGGCCACGCGTTCATCAGCGCGGGCGTCGAGTGCGTCTCCCGCTACCGGCACGGCGACCCGCACCTGAACCCGCTGTTCGACGCCGCACGCGAGCGCACCCAGCGCACCGCCGAGACCAACGAACCGTGGCACGACCCGCGCGAGGACGGCGAGCTGCCGGACTACTACATCGCGATGGGGCAGACCGCCGAGAACGTCGCCACCGCGCTCGGCATCGGCAGGCGCGACCAGGACGAGTTCGGCGTCCGGTCGCACAACCTGGCCGAGAAGGCCATCGCGGACGGCTTCTTCGACCGCGAGATCACCCCCGTCACCCTCCCCGACGGCACCGTCGTCTCCACCGACGACGGCCCGCGCAAGGGCGTCACCTACGACGCGGTGTCGGCGCTCAACCCGTCGTTCCGTCCACAGGGGACGGTCACGCCGGGCAACTGCTGCCCGCTCAACGACGGCGCGGCGGCGGTCGTCATCATGAGCGACGTGCGCGCGAAGGAACTGGGGCTGACCCCGTTGGCGCGCATCGTGTCCACCGGCGTGTCCGGGCTGTCGCCGGAGATCATGGGCCTCGGTCCGGTCGACGCGACCAAGCAGGCGCTCGCGCACGCGAACCTCACCATCGACGACATCGACCTGGTCGAGATCAACGAGGCGTTCGCGGTGCAGGTGCTGGGCAGCCAGCGCGCGCTCGGCATCGACATGGACAAGCTGAACGTGCACGGCGGCGCGATCGCGCTGGGCCACCCGTTCGGCTCGACCGGCGCCCGCATCATGACCACGCTGATCAACGGGATGCGCACCCGTGACGCCCAGTTCGGGCTGGAGACGATGTGCGTCGGCGGCGGTCAGGGCATGGCGATCATCCTGGAGAGGTTGAGCTGAATGGGAATCCTCGACAAGTTCCGGCTGGACGGGCAGGTCGCGATCGTCACCGGCGCGTCCTCCGGGCTGGGCGTGGCGTTCGCCAAGGGCCTCGCGGAGGCGGGCGCGGACGTGGTGCTGGCCGCCCGTCGGGTGGACCGGCTCAAGGACACCGCGCAGCTGGTGGAGGGCGCCGGCAGGCGGGCCCTGGTCGTGCAGGCCGACGTGGCGCAGCCGGACGACTGCCGTGAGGTGGCCCGTGCGGCGGCGGAGTTCGGCCCGGTGCGGGTGCTGGTGAACAACGCGGGCGTGGCGTCCGCGGTGCCCGCGTCCCGGGAGACGCCCGAGCAGTTCCTGGGCGTCATGGACGTCAACCTCAACGGCGCGTACTGGATGGCGCAGGCGGCGGCGGCCGTGATGACCGGCGGCGGGTCGATCGTCAACGTCTCCAGCGTGCTGGGCCTGGTCTCCGGCGGCCTGCCGCAGGCGGCGTACTCCGCGTCGAAGGCGGGCCTGATCGGCCTGACCCGCGACCTGGCGCAGCAGTGGACCGGCCGCAAGGGCATCCGGGTCAACGCGCTGGCTCCCGGCTACTTCGCCTCGGAGATGACCGACCAGTACCCCGAGGGCTACCTGGAATCGCACATCTCGCGGCTGCCGATGGGCCGGGTGGGTGATCCGGAGGAGCTGGCGGCGGCCGTGGTGTTCCTCGCTTCGGCGGCGGGCGGCTACGTCACCGGGGCGACGTTCGTGGTGGACGGCGGCGTGACCCTGGGCGGCTGAGCACCGACTTGTAACCCACACCGCGCGGACGGCGATCTAGCCTGGTACCAGGTGAGATCGCCGTCCGCACCGGGGGAAGTCCGTGGTCGCGAAGAGTTCCACCGAAGAGCCCAGCTTCACCATCACCGACCCACCCAGGTCCGTGCTCCGGCGCAAGCGCTTCCTGCTGCCGTTCGGGGTATCGGCGGGCATCGCCCTGGCCGGCGCGATCGCGCTGTTCGCCTCGGGCGTGATCGCACTGCCGTTCCGGGGCGTCACGATCGTCCGTGCGCTCATGGCCTCGAAGGTGGAGTTCTTCTCCGACCACGAGGTCCGCCGGATCCTGATGGCCAACGGCATCCAGGTGCACCTGACCGACTCCGGCGGCTCGTCCGAGATCGCCAAGGAGCGGGCGAACCCCACCTCGTTCGACTTCGTCATGCCTTCCGGTCAGCTCACGGCCCGCCAGATCCACGACCGGGTGGGCGGCACGCCGTTCTACCCGCTGACCACCCCTCTGGCGATAGCCGCCTTCAGCGACTACGCGCGAGCGCTGGAGAAGGCGGGGGTGGCGACTGCGCAGCCGAACGGCGACGGGTTGTACTACACCCTCGACATGACGAAGTTCGTCGACCTGACCCTGGCCGGCAGGACCTGGAAGAGCATCGAGGGCGGCGGCCTGACGAACGAGAACCAGATCATCGCCCAGTCGCCGGATCCGTGCCGCAGCTACTCGGGTGCGGTCTACCTCGCACTGGTTGCGTTCGCCGCCAACGGCAAGCGCGCGCCGACGGAGGCCGAAGCACCGGCCGTCGCGGCGAAGATCAAGCCGTTGTTCGAGGTGGAGGGCCAGTTCGGCGCGAGCATCGGCCGCAACATCTTCGCCCCGGACGGCCGCACGTTCGCCCCGGTCGGTGTCGTCTACGAGCACCAGTACCTCGCCTACCAGATCCGCACCAAGGAGCGCACCGGGTCGGTCGACCGCGACCGCGTGCTGCTCTACCCCGATGCCCACCACCACGCCGAACCGTGGCTGATCGCGTTCAGCGAGGCGGGGGAGGAGGTCGGGCACCTGTTGCAGGAGAACCCCGAGCTGCAACGGCGCGCGTTGGAGCTGGGCTTCCGCCTCGGCCGGGCGGGCAGCGCGTCCGTGGGCACCGTGCTCGCGGAGCGCGGGATCCCCGAGGGCGATCCGGGTCGGGGCGACACCGAGGCGTACGTGGCCAAGCCCGCCGCCCTGGCGACGATGATCGGAGAGCTCGGATCCTGCCCCAGCGGGGTTCCGCTGTGAGGGACGTCCTGGCCGCGTTGCTGCTGCTCACCATCGTCGCGGGCTGCACGTCCGCGCCGTCCGAGCAGGTCACGCTGACCGTGCTGGCCAGCTCGGAGCTGGCCGACCTCGCGCCGGTGCTGGCCGACCTCCGCCGGGACACCGGGGTGGAGCTGAAGCTCGACTACCGGGGCACCGTGCGGGCCAGCGAGGAACTGGCCGCCGGGGTGGATCACGACCTGGCGTGGCTCGCCACGAACCGGTACCTCGCGCTGAAGGCCGCGGACCTGCCGCTGTCCACCAGCACGATGCTCTCGCCGCTGGTGCTGGGTGTGAAGCGGAGCGGGGCGGCAGCGTTGCGCGGCGCGTCGTGGGCCGACGTGGCGGGTCGTGCGGCAGCGGGGGAGCTGCGGTTCGGGATGGCCGACCCGAGGGTGTCCGGCAGCGGGATGGCGGCGTTGATCGGGGTCGCCACGGCCGCCGCCGGCACCGGTGCGGCCCTGCGGCGCGAGGACGTGACCTGCGACAAGCTCCAGGGCTTCCTCACCGGGCGGGTGTTCGGCGCGTCCGGCGCGGCGGAGGTCGCGGACGAGTACGCGCAGCGGCAGGACGAGGTGGACGCCGTGGTCGCGTATGAGTCGACCGTGCTGTCGCTGAACGCGTCCGGGCGGCTGCGCGAACAGCTGGAGGTCGTGTACCCGAGGGACGGGATCGTGCTCTCCGACTACCCGCTGATGCTGCTGCAACCGGACAAGCGGGACGCGTACGACCGGGTGGTGCAGTGGCTGCGCGCGCCGTCCGCGCAGCGGGCGATCATGGAACGCACCTCGCGCCGACCGGTGGACCCGCAGGTCGAGCGCACCGAGGCGCTGCGCGAGCCCATCGGCACCGCGCTGTACTTCCCCGGCACGCAGGAGGTCGTGGACACCCTGCTGGCCGCCTACGACCGCGCCGGGCGGCCGAGCCGGGTGGTGTTCGTGCTGGACCACTCGACGTCCATGGCGGGCGCGCGGATCGCCGCCCTGCGGGAGGCGTTCGCGACGCTGAGCCGGGCGGGTGGGTTCGACCGGTTCCGGGTGGGTGAGGTGGTCGTGCTGGTGCGGTTCGCGGGGACCGTGATGGAGGAGCGCACCGTCGCCATCACGGGTTCGGCCGACCTGGAGGCGCTGGCCGGCGCGTTGACGACGGCGGAGCTGGCCGACGACGGCACGGCGATCTGGTCGGCCCTGGACCACGCCTACCAGGTCGTCGGTGACGGCACGGTGGTGCTGATGACCGACGGCGAGAACAACGCGGGGATGAGCGCGGACCAGTTCCTGGCCGCGTGGCCCACCCCGCCGGCGCGCACGTACGCGATCACGTTCGGCGAGGCCGACCCGGTGGAGCTGGACCGGGTGGCGCGGGCGACCGGCGGGCGGGTGGTGGACGCCACCACCGGGTCGCTGCTGGAGGCGGTGAGGGAGATCCGTGGCTGTCGATAGGGCGCTGTGGTGGTCGGTGTGGTGGCCGTGGGCGGTCGTGTGGGTCGTGACCGCGCTGGCCCTCGCGGTGGCCGTGGGGGTGGGCGTGTGGGCGTGGCGGTCCCGGCACCGCTACGCGCCGCCGCGCGAGGTGCCCGGGTTGACCATCTACCTGCACGAGAAGTCCGTGATGGACCTCTACCAGTTCGGGCGCTACGGCGACGCGATGGCCAAGGAGGTCGTGGACCGGGTCGGCGTCACCAAGGACGGCAAGATCGCGTTGAAGGGCCTGGACCTGGGCGTCGAGGGCGCCCGCAAGTCCGGCCGCGAGGTGGTGAAGACCTACATCGAGCAGTACGAGCCGATCGCGGTGGTCGGCGTGCTGCTGGACGCGCTGGAGTCGGCGTCCGGCGTGGTGCACGTCGACCTGCGCGACCTGACCGTGCTGCGGAACACGGCGTTGGAGCAGCGCTTGGAGGCGGCCGACGTCGTCCGGCTGCGCCGGATCGACTCGTACCTGTCGGTGAAGGGCGTGTTCCGGGTGGCGTCCGAGGACAACGGCACGACGGTGTTCCTGGCCCCGTTCGGGGACCCGGACGACCCCGAGGAGGGGCCGCAGGTGCGGGTCGAGTGCTACAGCGCCGGGCTGCGCGACGACGTCGTGCCGGAGGGCGGCTTCCAGGCGCGCTGCCTCGGCCGGGTGCAGTCGTGGAAGGCGGACGACCAGCACCTGGTCATCAAGCCGATCGCGATGTTCCAGTGATCGGTCGTGCGATGCTTGCCCCATGGCATCGGTACCGGAGCGGCTGATCGACGCCGCGACGCGGTTGTTCGCCGCCAAGGGCTTCGACCGGGTCGCGGTGCAGGACATCGTGGACCTCGCGGGCGTCACCAAGGGCGCCATGTACCACTACTTCGGGTCCAAGGACGACCTGCTGCACGAGATCTACGGCAGCCTGCTGCGGATGCAGACCGAGCGGCTGGACCACTTCGCGTCCGGCTCCGCGCCGGTGGCCGAGCGGCTGCACGCGTCGGCGGTGGACGTCGTGGTCACCTCGATCGACAACTTCGACCAGGCACGCGTGTACTTCCGGTCGGCCGACCACCTCGCGGAGGACAAGCGGCGGGAGATGCGGGCGGAACGGCGGCGCTACCACGAGCGGTTCCGGTCGCTGGTCGAGGAGGGCCAGGCGGAGGGCGTGTTCCGCGCGGACGTGCCCGCCGACCTGACCGTCCACTACTTCTTCGGCAGCGTCCACCACCTCGGCCAGTGGTACAGCGCCGACGGGCCGCTCTCCGCCAAGCAGGTCGGCCGCCACTTCGCGGACCTGCTGCTCGCGTCGTTGCGCCCGGTGTGAGGATCACTCCATGAAATCCGACCTGCACCGCTACCTGCGGTTCGTGCGCGAGGCACTGCTGTGGAAGCTCGACGGCCTGTCGGACCACGACGTCCGCCGACCGCTGACGCCGACCGGCACGAACCTGCTCGGCCTGGTCAAGCACCTGTCCGCGATGGAGCTGGGCTACTTCGGCGACACGTTCGCCCGCCCGTTCGGTGAGCGGTTCGACTGGATGGGCGAGGACGCCGAGCCCAACGCCGACATGTGGGCCACGGCGGACGAGTCCCGTGAGGACATCGTCGACCTCTACCGGCGCGCGTGCGCCCACGCCGACGAGACGATCGACGCGCTGGACCTGGACTCGCCGGGCACCGTGCCGTGGTGGTCGGAGGAGCGCCGGTCGGTCACGCTGCACCTCGTGCTCGTGCACATGATCGCGGAGACCAGCCGCCACGCGGGCCACGCCGACATCGTCCGCGAGCTGATCGACGGCGCGGTCGGCATGCGCCAGGGCAACGACAACATGGCCCCGGTGGACTGGCAGGCCTACCGCGCCAAGCTGGAGGACGTCGCCCGCGAGGCCTGACCACCCGGCCGCCGGGCCGCGGACCGGTCACCACGCCCGGCGGGTCCCGTGTCGAGTGGGGACGACGGGCACGGCACCCGTCGGGGGAGTGCCGTGCCCGTCGCGTCAGGAGGCCGCGGGGACCAGGAGGACCACGGTCTCGGCCACGCACCCCGGCTTGGGGTTGCCCTCGATCTCGACGGTCACCTTCACCACCGCCTGCTTGCCCTGCGCCACGTCGGTGATCTCGGCCAGCTCGGCCCCGGCCCGCACCCGCGACCCGACGACCACCGGGCTCGGGAAGCGCACCTTGTTCAGCCCGTAGTTCACGCCCATGGCGAGGCCCTCGACCGTGTAGATGTCCCGCACGAGCAGCGGGATCAGCGACAACGTCAGGTAGCCGTGCGCGACCGGTGCGCCGAACGGCCCGCGGGCCGCCTTCTCCAGGTCCACGTGGATCCACTGGTGGTCGCCGGTGGCGTCGGCGAACAGGTTGATCTCCGCCTGGGTGATCTCGTGCCACTCGCCGTGGCCGAGGTGCTCGCCCTTCGCCGCGGCCAGCTCGTCGAGGTTCGCGAATACCCGCATGTCAGTCCTTCGGTCCGCCGGCGACGTAGATGACCTGACCGGACACGAAACCCGCACCCTCGCTGACCAGGAAGGACGCGGTGTGCGCGATGTCCTCGGGGTAACCGACGCGGCCGACCGGGATCATCGCCGCCGCGCCCTTCTTGAAGTCCTCGAAGTCCACGCCGACGCGGGCCGCCGTCGCGGCGGTCATGTCGGTCGCGATGAACCCGGGCGCGATGGCGTTCACCGTCACGTTGAACTTGCCCAGCTCGATCGCCAGCGTCTTGGTGAACCCCTGCAGGCCCGCCTTCGCCGCGGCGTAGTTCGCCTGACCCCGGTTGCCCAGCGCCGACGTGCTCGACATGTTGACGATCCGGCCCCACGTCGCCGCCGTCTGGAACTTCTGCACCGCCCGGCTCATCAGGAACGACCCGCGCAGGTGGACGTTCATCACCGCGTCCCAGTCGTCGTCGGCCATCTTGAACAGCAGGTTGTCCCGCAGGATGCCCGCGTTGTTGACCAGGACGGTCGGTGCGCCCAGCTCGTCCGCGACCCGCTGCACCGCCGCGTCGACCGCCGCGCTGTCGCTGACGTCCACTCCCACCGCGATGGCGGTCCCGCCGGAGGCCTTGATCTTCTCCACGGCCTCGGCGCAGCTGTCCTCGTTGAGGTCGAGCAGCGCGACGGCCATGCCGTCCTGGGCGAGCCGCGTGGCTACGGCGGCGCCGATGCCGCGTGCGGCACCGGTGACGATGGCCACCCGTGCGTCCGTGTCGGCCACGGTCAGTCCTCCTTGATCTGCGGGCCTAAGCAACCGCTTAGTAACCTACCGGCGGCGTCGCCTTGACGCCAGACCACCTCGGGAGAACCATACCGACTGGTCGGAATGTCAGCCAGAGGAGGCGCGGTGGAGTTCTCGGGCAAGGTCGCACTGGTCACCGGGGCCGCGAACGGCATCGGAGCGGGGGTGGCACGCCGACTGGCCGCCGCCGGGGCGTCCGTCGTCGTCGCGGACGTGGACGACGAGCGCGGCAAGGCCGTTGCGGACGAGGTCGACGGCGTGTTCGCGCACTGCGACGTCCGCGACCCCCGGCACAGCGAGCAGGCGGTGGCCACGGCGGTCGAGCGGTTCGGCGGTCTCGACATCGCGGTGCTCAACGCGGGCATCGCCACCGGCTTCGGCGTGGGCGACGACTTCGACCCCGAGCGGTACCGCACGGTCATGGGCATCAACCTCGACGGCGTCGTCTACGGCGTGCACGCGGCGTTGCCCGAGCTGCGCAAGCGCGGTGGGCGGATCGTCGCCACCGCCAGCATGGCCGGCCTCATGGCCATGCCCATGGACCCCCTGTACGGCGCGAACAAGGCCGCCGTCGTCGGGCTCGTCCGCGGCCTCGGCCCGGGTCTCGCCGCCGAGGGCGTCACCGTGAACGCGGTGTGCCCGTCGTTCGCGGACACCGCGATCATCACCGGCTTCAAGTCCGCCCTCCAGTCCGCCGGGATGCCGGTGCTGAGCGTGGACGACGTGGTCGACGCGTTCGTCTCCGTGTTGCGCGACGGCCAGCCAGGTGAATGCTGGTTCGTGCAGGCCGGGCGCCCCAGCGCGCCGTTCACCTTCCCCAACCCGCCCGGGCCGCGCACCGCCACCGGCGAACGCGTCACCCTCGGCCACGACCCGCTCATCACCAAGGAGAACTGACACCCGTGCGCGCCATCCAGATCACCGAGTTCGGCGGACCGGAAGTACTGAACGAGGTCGAACTGCCCGACCCCGTCGCCGGTCCGGGTGAACTGCTCGTCGACGTCAGCCGCGCGGGCCTGAACTACGCCGACACCCACCAGGCGGAGAACTCCTACCTGTCCAAGATGGAGCTGCCGCTGGTGCCCGGCGGCGAGGTCGTCGGCATGGCGGGCGACCGGCGCGTGGTGGCCCTGACCAACTTCGGCGGGTACGCGCAGAAGGCCGCGGTGCCCGAGGCGACCGCGTTCGACGTGCCGGACGGGGTGGACGACCTGACCGCGTTGAGCATGGTCGTCCAGGGTGCGACCGCGTGGCTGCTGCTGCGCAAGAGCGCGCACCTGGAGCCGGGGGAGACCGTCGTCGTCCACGCCGCCGCCGGTGGTGTCGGGTCGCTGGCCGTGCAGCTGGCCAAGAAGTGGGGCGCGGGGCGCGTCATCGCCACCGCCAGCACCCAGGACAAGCGCACGCTGGCGCTGGACCTGGGCGCGGACATCGCCGTCGACTCCACCTCGGAGGACATGACCGGCGCGCTGCGCGAGGCCAACGAGGGGCGGCGCGTGGACGTCGTGCTGGACATGACCGGTGGCGCGGTGACCGACCAGAGCATCGCCGCGCTGGCGCCGTTCGGCCGGCTGGCGTTCTACGGCATGGCCAGCCGGGAGAAGCCGACGCCGGTCGACCCGGGCCGGCTGCTGGTCCACTCGACCGCCATCGCGGGCATGTGGCTGCCGCACGCGTTCAAGCTGCCGGGCCGCGTCGTGCACCAGGCGATGGCCGAGCTGTTCGACCTCGTGCTGGCGGGGGACCTGCGCGCCGTGCCGGGCGGCGAGTACGGGCTGTCCGAGGTGCGTCAGGCGCATGAGGACCTGAGGGCCCGCCGGACCACGGGAAAGCTCGTGCTCGACCCGTCACGCTGACACCGGCCGAGAACGGAATACCGATCCGATGCCCACCGGGGATGTTCCTCCCGGTGGGCATCGGGCCGTTCAGCTGCGCTTGGCCTCGGCCGGCCGTCGCAGCGCCGGGACCCTCTTTCCCGACATCCAGTAGAGCTTCTCCGCCGCGTCCGGGGTCGGGGCCACGGTTGCCGCCGTGCCGAAGCTGACCTCGTAATCGCCATCGGCGGTAACGGATTCCCTGAACTCCGCCTCGCGCGTGATCCTCAGGTACGACGTCTGCTCCACCGCGTCCGCAGGCTGCGTCACCATTTGTAGTAGCTCCCCTTTTCTCTGCCCTGCATGGTGGAGAAGTGCTCGTCCATGAGCTGCCCACCGGTCCGACGCCGTTCATACCGGCTGCGGCAGGCGAACCGGATGAATGACACGTCTGGTGGTGTCTGATCGCCGGTCTGGTGGTGTCTGGTCCCCCGAATGCGGGGGTCTGGTTTGAGCGCGTTGCTGTCTGGTATGACTGGCAGGACAGTGGGGAGGTGTTGACCGTGTCGCAGATCAGTGACGTGTCCGGCGAGCGACTGAGGGCGGCCAGGGAGTACGCCGGCCTCTCCCTCACTCGTATGGCCCAGGCGACCAACTACTCGAAGTCCTATCTGGGACTCGTCGAGACCGGCGTGAACCCGATCACCTTCGAGGTGCTGACGGCGTACGAACGAGCTTTGGGAGATGGCATGTGGCGACAGGACATCAACCACCCGAGACTGATGAAGATCAAGGACCCGGAGCACCTCCAGCGCATCCGGGAAGCGGTGGAGGCCGGAGATCCGGACATCTTCGCCGAGGGCCCGACGTCGAGTTCGATCGACGCCGCCGTGGCGCCGGTCGTGGGCGCGCAGGCCATCGGGAACTTCCGGGAGTGGGCCGTGAGCGGGGCCACGTCGACCCTGCGCGCCAACGCGGTGAGCATCCTGGGCTTCCTGCCCGGACGGGCGAACGCCGACGTCGTCGTCGCTGTGCTGGAGAACGACCCGGCGGTGCGGCGGCTGTGCCTCGCCTCCGAGGTCTCCCGCCTGACCCGATGCGGTTGGGAGGTCGCTCTCGGGGTCGCGGACGATCCCGCCAGCGCACCGGAACCGCGGAAGCTCGCGGCCAAGCTGGCCAAGGAGGCCGTCGATCCGAAGGACACCGAGTCACGCTGGTGCGCCGGCTACCTGCTCCAGCGCTTGGCGCCGGTCCTCGGTCCCGACGACTGAGGTCCGACGACGGGGATCGGCACCTCGCGGCGCGTGAGCCAGTCGCACCGCAGCACCTCGAAGTCGACACCGGCCGGAAACCCGCCCGCCGCCGTCCCTGATCGGGCGGCGGCGGTCGGGTTCGGGTCTGCGAGTCCCGGCGGCTCAGTCGCTCAGCTCGGCCAGCGCGGCCTTGACCCTCGCGAGCTCGGCCTCCAGCTCCTCCATCCGCGTGCGGTGCTGGGCGCGGGCGGCCTCGATGACCTCGTCGATGCCGCCGGCGATGTCGTCGTGCAGCTCCTTGGCCGCCCGCGACACTGCCGCGGCCGAGATCGGGAGACCCTGCACGACCCGCTTGGTGCCGTGCACCAGGTCGGCCTGCCACTCGCCGTCCGCGGTGCCGGTGACGGTCAGCGTCAGCTCGACCGTCCGCGTCTTCTTCGCCGTCGACTTCGGCCGCTTCGCGGGCTTGGCCTCGGTCTCCGCCGAGCTCGCGGCTTCCGCCGAAGTCGCGGTGGTGGCCTCCGCCGGGGTCGCCGGCTCGGCCTGCGTCACGGGCTTTGCCTGCGCCACGGGTGCGTCCTCCTGCACGGGTGCGGCGGGCGCCTCGGCGTCCACCTTCTCATCCTGCTCCACGAGCGTGTCCGCCTGCACGTTCTCGTTCCTCTCTGCGCATCCGGCTCGACCCGGCGTGATCATAGAACACGTGTTCGATGGCGGGTCGATTGCCCCGCACAGCGTAGGGTGTCGGGCTTGTGAGTGGTTGGAGGGACTTCTCCGCTCGCCGGTTCTTGGACCGGTTGAGCGACGAACTCGGTTTCGCGGCGGTGCTGACCCCCGGCGTCCTGGCGCCCGGGGTGGTGGCGGCGGTCGACCAGCACGGTGCGGCGGTGCGCGACATCCTCGCGTTCGGCGTGCCCGCGGCGGCGGTCGCGGGCGTGGTGCTGCTGGCCGGGTACGCCAAGGGTGTGCTGGACGAGGCCAGGGCGCAGGGCTGGGAACCGCCCGCGTTCGTGGACTGGGCGAACGCGGACTGGCTGACGCTCAGGCTCGCTGCCGTCTGCCACCTCGCCCGGCACGACGAGCCGGCCCTGGAGCCCTAGGCGGCCGGGTCGGGCGGAACCTCCGGGCGGGGCCTCACGGTTCCCGGCGCGCTGAGAGGTCGTGCCCGAGGGCGGCCGCGGCGGCCAGGACGTTGACGTAGTCGCGCAGGTGGGCGATCCGACCGTCGCGCGCCGTGAGCACCATGAGGTTGGGCAGCACGAACCCTCCGGTGGTGGCGCTGGTCCCGACGGCTTCCTGCTCGACGACGATCGTGTCCGGGTCGTCCGTGCCGTGGACCGCGAGGGTCCGGTAGCGCTCGAACCTCAGCGGGGTGGCCCGCCACCCCTCGGTGATCCAGTCCACGATCTCGTCGCGGCCCTCCAGCCGCGACGGCACGCCCGGGTACGCGAACGGGAACTCGTGGACCGCGTCGACCGCGTAGAGGCGCCTCATCTCCGTCTCCGACCGGTGGATGGCGGCCCGGCGGTGGCGCTCCAGGACCTCCCGCGGCCCGTCCTCGCGACCATCGACCCGATCGTGTCCGGTCCGCGTCATGGGACGTCCTCCCGAGGCCGTGAGCAGCCATGCGACTAAGATGAGGCATGGTCCGGTTAGTGGGCACGGTAACGGACCGTGTCCCCGGTCAGCAACGGTCGGGGTCGCGGTGTCGGCTGGGCACGATCCGAAGTCCCGAGTGGGACGTCCGCTGCGCGCCGACGCCCGGCGCAACCACGACCGGTTGGTCGAGCAGGCGAGGATCGCGTTCGCCGGTTCCGGCGTGGACGCCTCCCTGGACGACATCGCCCGGCGGGCCGGGGTGGCCAGTGGCACGCTGTACCGGCACTTCCCCACGCGGTCGGACCTGATCGAGGCCGTGCTCGGGGAGCAGATCGCCGCGCTGGTCGACCTCGGTCGCGGGCTGCTGACCGCCGAGGACGGGTTCGACGCGCTGTCCACGTGGTTGCGCGCCGCGCTCCGGCACGGCCTGACCTACCGGGGGCTGTCGGCCGCCGTGCTGAACTCGGCGCTCGACCGCGAGGGGGAGGCGATGTCGACCTGGCACGCCGAGCTGTTCGAGGTGGG
>NZ_JBFAAX010000077.1:0-19546 GCF_040639995.1 Actinosynnema sp. NPDC023658
GGCCGACAAATCCCCAGCAGGACAGTCAGGACGTCAGTCAGTCGATGGGTCAGACCCGCCAACGACATCACCACACACATCATCACTGTCAGTCGAGGTCGGCCACCTCGTCCGGGAACGGGTTGGTGGAGTTGCCGACCAGGTCCGCGATCGACTTGATCACCCGCGTCGGCCGGTACGGGTACAGCTCGGCCGTCGACTCCGCCGAGATGCCGGTGAGGACCAGGATCGTGCGCAGCCCCGCCTCCAGGCCGGACCGCACGTCGGTGTCCATCCGGTCACCGATCATCAGCGTGTTCGCCGAGTGCGCGCCCAGCGCGCGCAGCGCCGACCTCATCATCAACGGGTTCGGCTTGCCCACGTAGTACGGAGCACGGCCGGTGGCGCGTTCGATCAGCGCGGCGATCGAGCCGGTCGCGGGCAGCGAGCCCTCGCGGGACGGGCCGGTGGCGTCCGGGTTCGTCGCGATGAACCGCGCGCCCTCCTCCACCAGCCGGATCGCCTTGGTGATCGCGGTGAAGCTGTAGGTGCGGGTCTCGCCCAGCACCACGTAGTCGGGGTCGCGGTCGGTCAGCACGTAGCCGATCTCGTGCAGCGCCGTGGTCAGGCCCGCCTCCCCGATGACGAACGCCGAGCCGCCGGGCCGCTGCGAGTCGAGGAACCTGGCGGTGGCCAGCGCCGAGGTCCAGATCGCGGCCTCCGGCACGTCCAGGCCCGTGCGGGACAGGCGGGCCCGCAGGTCGCGCTGCGTGTAGATGGAGTTGTTCGTGAGCACCATGAACGGCGTCCCGTTGGCGGTGAGCTCGGCCACGAGCTCGCTCGACCCCGGGATCGGGTGCTCCTCGTGCACGAGCACGCCGTCCATGTCCATCAGGTAGTTCCACTGAGCGGCCATGGGCGACATGCTGCCGGCCGGCCGGCTCAGGCGTCGATCACGCGCCGGCGGAACGTCTCGATCAGCACCTGGTTGTAGCGCTCCAGCACGTCCCGCTCCTCGGGGGTGAAGCGCGACAGCACCTCGCGCAGCGTCTCCTGCGCCCCGGCGAACAGGGGGGCGAACTCGCCCTCGTCATGCACCGTGACCTCGACCAGCACCTTGCGCCGGTCGTGCGGGTCGCGCACCCGCCGCACGTACCCCGCCCGCTCCAGCCGGTCGATGACGCCGGTCACCGCGCCGGTCGACAGCCCGGACAGCTCCGCGATGCGACCGGCGGTGATCGGGCCCTCCGCGCGCATGGCCAGGTCCAGGCACTTCTCGTCGGTCGGTGACAGGCCCATCTGCTCGGCCACCCGGCTGTGGAACAGGATGGTGAGCGCGCTGGTCTCCCGCGCGTAGGCGCTGAAGCGCTCCAGCACGTCGGCGGGCACCTCGTGCTCACTCGTCATGTCAAGCAATTTAGCGTTCGCGCGCCGCGGCCCGGCATCCTCGTCCCCCACGCCGCTCACCGCCGTCCCCTGTTCGCGAGCGCACCCACCCGTGGTACCCGATTACCCTGGCAGGGGTGACAGCTGTCGAGTTGGGGCTACCCGTCGTGCGCGGCAACCCGGACACCTCCGAACGACCGGACTCACCGCTGCTGGTGGACCGGTTCGGCCGGGTCGCCACCGACCTGCGCGTGTCGTTGACCGACCGCTGCAACCTGCGCTGCACCTACTGCATGCCCGCGGAGGGCCTGGACTGGCTGCCGAAGCCCGACCTGCTCTCCGACGACGAGCTCGTCCGGCTCATCCGCATCGCGGTGACCGACCTGGGCGTGACCGACGTCCGGTTCACCGGCGGCGAGCCGCTGCTGAGGCCCGGCCTGGACGACGTGATCGCGGCCACCGCGGCGCTCCGGCCCCGGCCGCGCATCTCGATGACCACGAACGGGTTGACCTTGGCGCGGCGGGCCGCCGGGCTGGTGGCCGCGGGCCTCGACCGGGTGAACGTCTCGCTGGACACCCTCGACCCGAAGCGGTTCCTCGCGCTGACCAGGCGGGACCGGCTGTCGGACGTGTTCGCGGGCCTCGCCGCGGCCCGGGAGGCCGGGTTGACGCCGGTCAAGGTGAACACGGTGCTGATGCGCGGCGTGAACGAGGACGAGGCCGTGCCGCTGCTGCGCCACTGCCTGCGGCACGGCTACCAGCTGCGGTTCATCGAGCAGATGCCGCTGGACCCGCAGCACGGCTGGGACCGCGACGACATGGTGACCGCCGAGGAGATCCTGGCCGCCCTGCGCACCGAGTTCACGCTGACCCCCGAGCCCGGGGAGCGCGGCGGGGCGCCGGCCGAGCGGTGGCTGGTGGACGGCGGTCCGGCCGTGGTGGGCGTCATCGCGTCGGTGACGCGGCCGTTCTGCGCGGCGTGCGACCGGACCCGGCTCACCGCGGACGGCCAGGTGCGGAACTGCCTGTTCAGCCAGTCCGAGACGGACCTGAGAGCCTTGCTGCGCGGTGGCGCGTCGGACGACGACGTCGCGGGGGCGTGGCGCGGGAACTCGTGGGTCAAGGCGGCGGGGCACGGCATCAACTCGGCCGGCTTCGCCCAGCCGGACCGGCCCATGAGCGCGATCGGAGGGTGAGTTGCGGCTGACGGTGCGGTACTTCGCGGGCGCGCGTGCGGCGGTGGGGGTGGCCGACGAGAGCGTGGAGGTCGCCGGCGACGGGGCCACCGTGCGGGCCGCGATCGACGCCGTGCGCCACCGGCACGGTGAAAAACTGGCGCGCGTGCTGCCCGCGTGCAGCTTCCTGCTCGACGGGGTGGCGGTGCGCGACCACGACACGCCAGTGTTGTCCGGATCACAACTGGACGTGTTGCCGCCGTTCGCCGGTGGATGAGCCTTCTCCACTCTTGCGGATTAATACGTGAGCCAAACCTCACTTTAGGTGATTGATCTCGGTGGATCTCGGAACGGAAACAGACCGATAACGGTGCCCTGAGCTGGCTAAACGCGGTGCTCGGGTAGTCACTCTCCCGCGTTACAGTGACGTGCATCACATGCTCGATCATTTGGCGAGCGGCTCGCGGTTACGTACCGTCGCTTCTCGGTTGGCCCCGACCGACCAGAGCTAGACCGGGACGCCTCGCACCGAACCTGTCCACCGGTGTCCCGGAACACCCCCCGAGCGAGAGACAACCACCGGACAGGTAGCAAGCCGAGCGGCGTACCGGGCCCGAACCCGAGCCGGTCGAGCAGGTGCGGGTGGCTAGAGAGGGAAATGGCTTCTTACCGAGGCAAGCACCGTCCGACCACCAGTGCCACCGCCCGGAGCATCGCGAAGGTCGCCGTCGCCGGCGTCATCGTGGGCGCCCCGCTGGCCATGGCCGCCGGCACTGCCAGCGCGCAGGGCTCCGGCGTCAACTGGGACGCGGTCGCCGCGTGCGAGAGTGGCGGCAACTGGAGCATCAACACCGGCAACGGCTACTACGGCGGCTTGCAGTTCCTGCCGTCGACGTGGACCGCCAACGGCGGCTCCGGCCTTCCCCACCAGGCTTCCCGCGAGGAGCAGATCCGAGTGGCGGAGAACGTGCTGGCGAGCCAGGGCATCGGCGCCTGGCCCGTGTGCGGCCCCAAGGGCCTCGGCGGCGCCCCCGCGCCCGTGAGGTCCGCGCCTGCCCCCGTGCAGCAGGCCGCGCCGGCGCAGCCGCAGTACGCCCCCGTGCAGGAGGCCGCGCCGGTCCAGGAGGCTCCCGCCCCCGTGACCGTGGCGCTGCCGTCCTCGAACCCGCAGGGCGACTACGAGATCAAGGCGGGCGACAGCCTGTCGAAGATCGCGGAGGAGCTGAAGGTCGAAGGCGGTTGGGCCAAGCTGCACGAGCTCAACAAGGAGTTCATCCCGAACGCCGACCTGATCCTCCCGGGTCAGAAGATCGCGACGAAGTAGTCCGTGAGCCGGTGCGAGCCGGCTCACGACGGAACAGGGACCTCGGACCGCCCCCCTCGGCGGTCCGGGGTCCTCGTTCCCGTTCCGTTCCCGTTCCAGGGCTTCGGTGCCGGTCAGGTGCAGAACAAACCGGCCCGGCCAGGCACGGTGACCGGGCTCGTCGGCCCCGAGCAGAACAAACCGGCCCCGGCCAGGGATGGCGACCGGGCTCGTCGGCCGCGATCAGAACGACGCTGGCCAGGTTGGAACAGGCGGGCCGGGGTGAGTTGGCTCCGTCAGGATGGGCGGATCGGTTCGTCGGCCCCGGTCAGGGCATGTTGACCCACTCGTCGGTGCCGTCGGTGAAGACCTGCCGCTTCCACACGGGCAGCCGTCGCTTCACCTCGTCGACCAGTTCCGAGCACACCGCGAACGCCTCGCCCCGGTGCTCGGCGGACACCGCGCAGGCCAGCGCCACGTCCCCGATCGCCAGCGGACCGACCCGGTGGGACACGGCGACGGCGCGCACGCCGTCGAACCGGCTCACCACGTCCGCCACCACCTCGGCCACCACCGCGCCGGCCGTCGGGTGCCCCACGTACTCCAGTGCGCGCACCGAACGCCCGTGGTCGTGGTCGCGGACCACCCCGGCGAACGTCACCACCGCGCCCGCCGCCGCGTGCTCCACCAGCTTGGCGTGCTCGTCCACCGACAGCGGCTGATCGCTGACGGTCGCGCGCAGGACCTCGGTCATGCGTGGTCACCTCCGGCCACCTGGTCGAGGGCGTGCTCCAGCACGGTCGCGAGCACGTCCAACCCGTCGCGCACCCCGCCGGTCGAGCCGGGCAGGTTCACCACGAGCGTGCGGCCCGCGACGCCCGCCACCCCGCGCGACAGCACGGCCGTGGGCACGCGTGGCCAGCCTGACATGCGGATCGCGTCCGCCACACCCGGCACCTCGAAGTCCAGGACCGACCGGGTCGCCTCCGGGGTGCGGTCGGTGGGGCTGATGCCCGTGCCGCCGGTCGTGATGACGACCGCCACCCCGTCCGCCACGGCCGCGCGCAGCGCCTCGGCCACCGGCTCGCCGTCGGGCACCACCACCGGGTCCGGCACGTCGTAGGACCGCTCCCGCAGCCACCCGACGACGATCGGGCCGCCGCGGTCGGCGTACACGCCGGCGGACGCGCGGTTCGACGCCGTGATCACCCGCGCCACCCTGCGCACCGCCCCGGCCCCGGGACGGTCGGCGGGGCTCACGGGCGCTCCCACAGGCCGGTCTTGCCGCCCTCCTTGCGCTCGACCCGCACCGCGTCCAGCGACGCCGCCGGGTCGACCGCCTTCACCATGTCGTGCAGCGTCAGCCCGGCCACCGCCACGGCCGTCAACGCCTCCATCTCCACACCGGTGCGGTCGGTGGTGCGGACGGTCGCGGTGATGCGCACCTCGGCGTCACCCAGGGCCAGGTCCACCTTGATCCCCGACAGCGCGATCGGGTGGCACAGCGGCACCAGCTCCCAGGTGCGCTTGGCCGCCATGATCCCGGCGATCCGGGCGGTGGCCAGCGCGTCGCCCTTCGGCAGCCCGTCGCCGGCCAGCAGCGCCACCACCTCGTCCGTCGTGCGCAGCACACCGGACGCCACCGCCGTGCGCGTGGTCGGCTCCTTCTCGGACACGTCGACCATGCGCGCCGCGCCGGCGGCGTCCAAGTGGGTGAACTGGTTGCTCATGGGGCCGATGCTAGGCCTGAACCGCTTCCGTGGCGGCCTTGCGCACGGCCTCCGCCACGGCCGGTGCGACCGACGTGTCGAAGACGCTGGGCACGATGAACGACGCGTTGAGCCGGTCGCCGTCGACCACGTCCGCGATGGCGTTGGCGGCGGCGATGAGCATCGAGTCGGTGATGGTGCGGGCGTGCGCGTCGAGCAGGCCCCGGAACACGCCGGGGAACGCCAGCACGTTGTTGATCTGGTTGGGGAAGTCGCTGCGCCCGGTGGCCACGACGGCGGCGTGCTTCTGCGCCTCCATCGGGTCGATCTCGGGGTCCGGGTTGGCCAGCGCGAACACGATCGCGTCGGGGTTCATCGTGGCGACCTGGTCGGCGCCGAACAGGTTCGGCGCGGACACGCCGATGAAGACGTCCGCCCCGACCAGCGCGTCGTGCAGCCGGCCGCTGACGTTGTCCCGGTTCGTCGCCGCCGCGATGGACTTCAGGTTGTCGTCCAACCCGGGCCGGTCGCGGTGCACGATGCCGTCGACGTCGACCGCGACCACGTCACCGGGCTGCTGCTTGAGCAGCAACCGGATGATCGCGCTGCCCGCCGCGCCCACCCCGCACACCACGAGCTTGCAGTCGGAGATCTTCTTGCCGACCACCCGCAGGGCGTTGCGCAGCGCGCCGACGACGACGATCGCGGTGCCGTGCTGGTCGTCGTGGAACACCGGGATGTCGAGCTTCTCCCGCAGCCGCGCCTCGATCTCGAAGCAGCGGGGCGCGGCGATGTCCTCCAGGTTGATGCCGCCGTAGACGGGGGCGATCAGCTCGACCGCGCGGATGATCTCCTCGGTGTCCTGGGTGTCCAGGCAGACCGGCCAGGCGTCGACGCCCGCGAACTTCTTGAACAGCGCGGCCTTGCCCTCCATCACCGGCAGCGCGGCGGCGGGGCCGATGTTGCCCAGGCCGAGCACGGCGGAGCCGTCGGTGACCACGGCGACCGTGTTGCGCTTGATGGTGAGCCGGCGGGCGTCGTCCGGGTTCTCCGCGATGGCCATGCAGACCCGGGCGACGCCGGGGGTGTAGGCGCGGGAGAGGTCGTCGCGGTTGCGCAGCGGCACCTTGGACGCGATCTCGATCTTGCCGCCGAGGTGGACCAGGAACGTCCGGTCGGACACCTTGCGGACGACGATCCCGGGCAGCAGCTCCAGGGTGTCGGTGATGTCCTTGGCGTGGTTGGCCGACAGCGCGTTGCAGGTGAGGTCGATGATCACCCGGTCGGTGTGCGACTCGACGACGTCGAACGCGGTGATCACGCCGCCCGCCCGGCCGACGGCCGAGGTCAGGTCGCCGGCGGCCGACGCCGACGGCGGGGCCTCCAGCCGGACGGTGATCGAGTAACCAGGGCCGGGGACCGGCATCGAACCTCCCAGAACGGCACAGCTCAAGAAGGGGACGAGCGTAGTCCGCCGGGATTTGCGGAACGCGCGCGGCTCGCCGGCCGCGCGCGACCGGTCTAGCGGTTGATCTCCGTCACCGGGTGCCGGTAGCCCAGCTCCTCGGCGGGCAGCGGGAAGGTGACCTGGCCGAACGGGGACAGGGCGCCCTGCACGTCGCTGGCCAGCTCGGACACCGCGTACTTGCCGTCGGCCGGCGCCTCCGGCCAGTGCGGGTCGATGCGCTCGGGGCGGGCCTTGGCCACGATTCCTCCTCGGTGGTGCCTTCGTCAGCGACAAGTGTGCCTCATCTGCGCTGGTGGCGACTCGGGGTGCCCGGCGGTGGGAGCGAGAGCCACGTCACGCGGGCGGTTGCCTCCCTCGGTGCGGTGACGGGTTTCGGGGGCTGGTCAGCGCCCGGCCGGCGGTCGGCATATACCGTGGTGAGGATGTCCGGCACGACCCTCGCCGAGTGGCTGCGGGCGCAGGACGACTCCGCGCTCGTGGCCCTGCTGCGCGCCCGGCCGGACCTGGCCACGCCCCCACCGGCCGACACGACCGTGCTCGCCACCCGCATCGGGTCGCGGGCCTCGGTGGCGCGGGCCTGCGAAGACCTCGACACGCTCACGCTGACGGTGCTGGAAGCGCTGCTCGTGCTGGACGCCGACCTCGCCCCGGTCGGCAGGTCCGCCGTGCAGGCGCTGTTCGGCCGCACGGACGTCGGTCCGGCCCTGGACGCGCTGCGCGCCCGCGCGCTGCTGTGGGGTGGCGACCACGCCCTGTCCACCCCGCCCGCCACCAGGGACGCGGTCAACCCGTTCCCCTGCGGCCTCGGCCGCTCGGTGCCGCGCCTGGCCGACGCCGACCTGGGCGCGTTGGACCCCGACGAGCTCCGTGTCCTCCAGACCCTCGCCGCGGGCCCGCCGGTCGGGCAGACCAAGGACGCCGCGCACGTCGTGTCGCTGGCCAACGCCAGGACGCCGATCCAGAAGCTGCTCGCCCGCGGCCTGCTGGTCCGGCGGGACGCGCAGACCGTCGAGCTGCCCCGCGAGATCGGCCTGAAGGTCCGGGGTGACCAGCCGCTGGGCGCGATCCGCACCACCGAGCCGCCGCTGACCACGTTCCGCCGCGCCACCTCCGACGTCGACCACACCGGCGGCGGCGAGGCGCTGGAGCTGTCCCGGCACGTGGAGACCCTGCTCCGCAACTGGTCGGAGGACCCGCCGCCGGTGCTGCGGTCGGGCGGGGTCGGCGTGCGGGAGCTGCGCAAGCTCGCCAAGGACCTCGACGTGGACGAGCGCCGGGCGTCGCTGCTGGTCGAGCTGGTGGTCAACGCGGGCCTCGTCGCCGACACCGAGGGCCTCGAACCGGAGTGGGTGCCGACCACGCAGACCGACGCGTGGCTGGTCGCCGCACCCGAGCACCGGTGGGCGACGCTGGCCCAGGCGTGGCTCGACCTGCCGCGCCTGCCGGGGCTGATCGGGCAGCGCGGCAGCCAGGTCCAACTCGGCGGTGACCGACTGCTCAACCCGCTCGCGCCCGAGCTGAACCGGCCGGCCGCGCCCCGTGACCGGCGGCGCATCCTCGAAGCGCTGGCCGCGCTGGAGCCGGGCACCGCCGTGACGGACCCGGACGAGCTGGCCGCCGTGCTGGCGTGGCGCGCGCCCCGGCGGGGTGGGCGGCTGCGGGACGAGCTGGTGCGCTGGACCGTGGAGGAGGGCACACGGGTCGGGGTGCTGGCCCACAACGCGATCACCTCCCAGGGCCGCACCCTGCTCACCGAGGGCCCCGGCCCGGCCGCGAAGCGGCTCGGTGACGCCCTGCCCGCCCCGGTGGACCACGTGCTGGTGCAGGCCGACCTGACCGTCGTCGCGCCCGGACGGCTGGACCCCGAGCTGGCCGACGAGATCGCGCTGGTGGCCGACGTCGAGTCGGCGGGCAGCGCCACCGTCTACCGGGTGCGGGAGAGCTCGGTGCGACGCGCGTTCGACGCCGGCCGCAGTGCCGCCGACCTGCACGAGCTGTTCCGGGCGCGGTCGCGCACGCCGGTGCCGCAGTCGTTGACCTACCTGATCGACGACGCGGCCCGCAAGCACGGCCGGTTGCGCGGTGGCGCGGCCGGGTCGTTCCTGCGCTGCGACGACCCGGTGCTGATCGCGGAGGTGCTGGCGCACGCGGAGGCCGAGCGGTTGGGGTTGCGCAAGATCGCGCCGACCGTCCTGGTGAGCCCGTCACCGCTGGTCGAGGTGCTGGACGGGCTGCGGGCGGCCGGTTTCGCGCCCGCCGCCGAGGGCCCCGACGGCCACGTGATGGACCTGCGGTCCGGTGGTCGGCGGATCACCGGCAAGGGCCGCCGCAGGCCGGTGCAGCCGACCACCCCGTCGGACGAGCAGCTGGACGAGCTGGTGCGCCTGGTGCGGGCGGGTGACCGGGCGGCGACGACCACCGGCGGCGCCCGGGTGTCCGTGCCGGGTCACCTCGGCGCGGGGCCGTCAGCGACGCTCGAACTGCTCCAGCGGGCCGCGAAGGAGGGGCGCAGCGTCCTGGTCGACTTCGTGGACGGCCACGGCACCGCCGCCCGCCGCGTGATCACGCCGCAGTTCGTCGGCGGCGGCGTGCTGGAGGGCGTGGACGTCAGCTACGGCGAGGTGCGCCGGTTCCCGCTGCACCGCATCACGTCCGCCGCCCTCGTGGAAGGCGACAACGCGTAACCCCCCGATGGTGAGCGATCTTCACCTGACCGGGAATGACCTGACGCCTTAACGTTCGATAGCGGTGTTACACAGCCGCACAGCACCATGCGGGCGTCGAACGGCCGGGTGAACCCCGCTCCGCTCGGGCACGCCGAAGGGCGACCACCTACGAAGAGGCCGCCCTTCGGCGAAACAGGCCCGTGACCAGGTCCGACCTGATCCGCGGCGGTACGCCGGAGGGCGGCCCCACGACCGGGACCGCATCCTCTTCGTCTTCGACCCGCAACGGCGAGCGATCCTGCTCGTCGCCGGCGACAAGTCCGCCGACTGGCGAGGCTGGTACGAGCGCAACATACCGACGGCCGACCAGCGGTTCGACGAGCACCTCGCCCAGCCGGCTCCAGGAAGGACTGGCCGATGGCCCGTTCGTGGAAGGCCGTCAAGGCGGACAAGGCGAGCCGCGACGTCGCCGCCGGCCGCGATGTGGAACAGGTCCGCGAGGACGCGCGCAACCGCACCCACGCCTACATCCTCGGGTTTCGCCTGGCCCGGTTGCGAGAGGAGCGCGGGCTGTCGCAGAGCCAGGTCGCGTCACGCATGGGGATCAGCCAGCCGAGGATCAGCCAGCTGGAACGCGGCGACGTCGACCAGATGGTCGTAGAGACCCTCGCCCGCTACATCACCGCTCTCGGCGGACGACTGCGCGTCGTGGCCGACTTCGAAGACCACGACGTGACCGTCTCCACCAGCGAGATCGACCGGACCGCCGTGACGGCCTGAGCCGCCGACCCACGCCGGGCACGCCGGAGGGCGGCCCCACGACCGGGACCGCCCTCGGACGAAGAACCTGCGATCAGCCCGCGCGGACCGACATCCACTGGCGCATGGCGTGCTCGACCAACGTGATCAACGTCTGCTTGGTCGACTGCCGGTTGCGCGCGTCGCACGTCACGATCGGCACCGACTGGTCGATCGTCAGCGCGTCCCGCACGTCCTCGATGCGGTGGTGCAGCAGCCCGTCGAAGCAGTTGACCCCCACCACGTACGGCAGCTGC
Source organism: Actinosynnema sp. NPDC023658 (assembly GCF_040639995.1). Taxonomy (NCBI): domain Bacteria; kingdom Bacillati; phylum Actinomycetota; class Actinomycetes; order Pseudonocardiales; family Pseudonocardiaceae; genus Actinosynnema; species Actinosynnema sp. NPDC023658. The sequence continues at coordinate 10,742 of NZ_JBFAAX010000077.1, forward strand.
CGGTCGTCGAAGAAGTCGATCGAGGCGAACGCGTCCGCCAACCGACGGGTGTCCACCAGCACGATCGCGCCGATCGCACCGCGCACCAGGTCGTCCCACATGAACCAGAACCGGTGCTGGCCCGGTGTGCCGAACAGGTACAGGATGAGGTCCTGGTCCAGCGACACCCGGCCGAAGTCCATGGCCACCGTCGTGGTGACCTTGTTCGGCGTGGCCGAGAGGTCGTCGACCCCGGCGCTGGCCTCGGTCATCACCGCTTCGGTGGTCAGCGGAACGATCTCCGACACGGAACCGACGAACGTCGTCTTGCCCACGCCGAAGCCACCGGCCACCACGATCTTCGCGGAGGTCGTCGGCTTCCGTTCGCCATCGGCCGCGTTGGGGCTAGAGCCTGCGAAGCCCACTGAGCACCCTCTCAAGGAAATCAATGGACGGCCGGTCCCCCACGACCAAGCCGCCCTGGTGAATCAAAACCAAACCCATGCTCGCCATGTCACCGATCAGCACCCTCGCCACGCCGAGCGGCAGCCGGAGGTGAGCGGCGACTTCGGCCACCGACCTGGTGTCGGTGCACAACCCGCAGATCGAGCGGTGCTCAGGGAGCACCGCCGCGTCGCGTTCGAGCCCGCGCTCGCTGGTCGACACCAGCGCCTCGATCGCGAGGTCGTAATCGGGCCGGGTGCGGCCACCGGTCCTGGTGTACGGGCGCACCAGGGAGCCGGACTCGGCCGCGGGGTTCTCCTCGCGCCGCACGACCGGCTGCGGACCGGTCGTGTAGGGCACCTGCTCCGGCACGCTGTCGGGCAGGTGACCGCCGAACAGGTCGGCGCCCGGACCCCCGAACAGGCCGTTGCCGTACCCGTCGATGTCGAACCGGTTGGGAACGTCGTCGTAGTCGTACGACGAGTCGTCAACCTCACGCTGAGACATATCGCCTTGCCCCTGCCCTGTGCCTTCGACCCGTGACCCCGGCGCCTGTCCCGCCCGGCGACCCGGCCACGAGTTGGGTACGTCCTCGGCTTCCTCGTCCTGTGCGGGGTCGGCATCCGGCTCAGCGAATTGGAAGCCCCCGACCGCCCACTCCTGGTAGTTGAAGTTCCTACCGAAGCGGCGGCCGCCGGCGCCAGATCGTTCAGCCATTTACCTTCACCCCCACGATCTCATGAGGATCTACCGCCGAACCACGCCCTGGAGCTGCGCGCGCAGCTCCGGGGTGAGCTGCTGGCCGACGCGCTCCACCAGGAGCGTCATCTCGTACGCGACCAGGCCGATGTCGCAGTTCGGGGCGGCCAGCACGGCGAGGCACGAGCCGTCGCTGATCGACATGAGGAACAGGTAGCCCCGTTCCATCTCGACCACGGTCTGGTTGACCGCGCCCGCCTCGAAGCACCGGGCCGCGCCCGCCGTGAGGCTGACGAGGCCCGATGCCACGGCGGACAGCTGCTCGGCGCGGTCGCGGGGCAGACCCTGCGATCCGGCGAGCAGCAGCCCGTCCGCGGACACGACCACGGAATGTGCCACACCGGGAACCCGGCGCACGAAGTCGGTGATAAGCCAACCAAAGCTGCCTGGCTGAGCTGCGGTCGTCACTCCTGCTCCTCGTCTTGCCGGCTCGACACGTCACCAGCGTAAGCGTCGATCAAAGCGTGCCGCCCTCGATGGACGCCCTGCTGAAGACTCGACATGCGTCCACGGATCGCGTCAGCCGATCGTGGTGGCAGCGGGGGCCGCTGCGGTTGCCGCTCCGTCGCCGTCGGCTTCGGTGCGGCGGATCCCGGCACAAGCTGAGCCTTGGGCACCCGCTTGGGCAACCCCGCCTGTGTCGTGGTCTCTGGGGCCTTGTTCAGCAAGGCCTGTGCCGCCTGCCACCCCTCGTCGGCGGGGGACTCCCACACCGACGCGGCGGACGCCGCGGGCTCGGGTTCGGCGACCGGTTCGGGCTCGGTCACGCGGGACACCTCCGCGGCGCGCTTGGGCAGGTTGGTGGGTGAACCGGGTTGCCTCTTCGGCAGCCCGCCCTCGGTCAGACTAGTGCCCTCGGCGCGGTTGGTCGCGGTCTCGCCCCGCTGGGGCAGGACACCACCGTCGTTCTCGCGCTGCGGCACGGGGTTGCGACCCGAGTCGAGCAGGCCGCGCTGCGGCAGCGGGTCGTCGGACGTGGTGGGCGCGACCGGCGGGATCGGGCGCGGCTTGCGGGTCGGCAGACCCGACTCCTCGCGCGCCGGCCGCTCCGGCTCGGGCGCCGGTGGCACCGCCTGGGCGGTCGCCGCCGACGTCTCGCTGCCCACGGCCTGGAACCACTGCGAGAGGACCGCCTCGTAGATCGGCAGCCGCTCGGTCGGGGCGTCCAAGTCGTGCTCGACCTCCCTGGCCGCGGCTCGCGGGGCCGAGCCGTTGCGGTGCGCGGGCTCGGGCTCCGGGTCGACCAGGAAGCCGCTGTCCGGCGCGGGCGCGAACTGGGTCGTCTCGAAGCCGTGCTCGTAGTCGTTGTCGTGCTCGGTGCGGTCCTCGTAGGCGGTGAACAGGGTCGGCTCGCCGAACGAGCCCTCCGGCTCGCGCTCGACGTCGCGCTCCCCGCCCGACAGCCACGGCTGCGACACCTCGGCGGGCGCCTCCGCGGGCACCTCACCGAACGCCGACGGCTCACCGAAGCCGGTCACGCGGGCCGGGTCCTGCTCGCCCTCGCCCTGCACGAAGCTCACCGGGAACGCCGGCTCGTCCTCGATGCGGGACATGCTCGGGAAGCTGAAGTCCTCGTCGGACCGGGACGACGAGTCGTCCAGGCGGGACATGGTGCCGGTGCCGAACGCGCCGGCGATGCCGGAGGCCCGCTGCGCCGTCGCACCGAAACCGGAGTCCCCGAAACCGGAGTCACCGAACGCCGACGCGGGCTCGGCGCCCAGCGGGGAGCCCATCGCACCCGGCGAGGCGACCAGCGTGTCCGGCACGAGCACGAGCGCGGTGGTGCCGCCCTCGATGTCCTCGTTGGACCGCAGCCGCACCTTGATGTCGTGCCGCTTGGCCAGTCGCGCGACCACGTACAGGCCCATCCGGCGGGACACCGCGACGTCCACGTCCGGCGGGTCGGCCAGCCGCTGGTTCGCGTCGGTGATCTCCTGCTCGCCCATGCCGACGCCGCGGTCCTGGATCTCGATCGCCAGCTCGCCCTTGCGGGTGCGGGCGGTGCGCACGGTGACCTTGGTCACCGGGTCGGAGAACGCGGTCGCGTTGTCGAGCAGCTCCGCGATCAGGTGGACGAGGTCGTTGACCGCGCGGCCCTGGACGGTCAGCTCCGGGGTCTGGCCGACCTGCACGCGGGCGTACTGCTCGACCTCGGACACCGCGGCGCCGAGCACCTCGGCGGCGGGCACCGGGCGGGTCAGCCGGCGGGACAGGTCCGTGCCGGACAGGACCAGCAGGTTCTCGCTGTTGCGCCGCATGCGGGTGGCGAGGTGGTCCAGCTCGAACAGGCTGGCGAGCTGGTCGGGGTCCTGCTCGTCCTGCTCCAGCCGGTCGATCAGGTTCAGCTGGCGCTCGACCAGGGCCTGCGAGCGGCGGGACAGGTTGACGAACATCGAGTTGACGTTGTCGCGCAGCAGCGCCTGCTCGGCGGCCAGCCGCACGGCCTCGCCGTGCACCGCGTCGAACGCCCGCGCCACCTGGCCGACCTCTTCGCGGGTGGTGATCGGCACCGGCGCGATGGCCGTCTTCGCCGCTTCCTCCGGGTTCGGGTCCGCGAGGATCCGGCCGACCGCCTCCGGCAGGCCGTGGTCCGCGACCTCCAGGGCGACGCGGCGCAGCGTGCGCAGCGGGTTGAGGATCGAGCGGGCCACGAACAGGGCCATGACCAGGGCCAGCAGCAACGCGCCCAGCACGATCGCGGAGTCGCGGAACGCGGCGGCGCGCGCCTCGCCGGTCAGCTCGTCGGTGCGGTTCTGCAGCTGCTCCAGCAGCAGCTTCTCCACGTCCCGGGTGAGGTTCACGGTCAGCGTGGACGCGATGTCCCACTTCTCGGGTCGCAGGGAGGTCAGCGGTTGCCCGGCCGCAGCCAGGTTCAGCGCGGTCTCCTGCATGTCGTTCGCGGTGTCGACGATCAGACCGGTGACCGTGTCGTCGTAGATCTTGGCCTGGTCGGCGGTCGCGGACTTGCGGAAGTCGTTGCGGGCCGCGTCGAGCTCGGCGTTCGCGGCCAGCAGCTGGCGCTGCTGACCGGGGCCGAAGGCGCCGCTCTGGAAGACGTCGAGCATGATGCCGCGCTTGCGCGACTCCTGCTCCTTGATGCGGGCGATCGCGTTGGTGGCCAGGTGCAGCCGCACCAGCTCGGGCTCGTTGATGCCCGCGATGGCCTGCTCACCGAGGTCGAGGAGGCTCTCCACCGACTCGGAGTAGGTGCGCATGACCGCTTCGGACGGGTAGTGCGTCTCGCGGACCGCGTTGCGCAGGCTGTTGAGCCGGTCGAGCTGGCTGGACGCCCGGCGGAACCGGGTCACGACCTCGTCGTCGAGGTCGGCGCTCAGGTCCGCGATCTTGCCGTTGAGGCCCTGCACCGTGTCCTCGACGCGGCGCAGCTGGCGGTCCAGCACCACGCGGTCGAGCTGCTTGCCGGACGCGACGTGGCTCGCGCTCAGGTCGCGCTCGCGCTGGAGCTGCTGCACCAGGTCCGCGACGGCCGACTCCAGCTGGACCTGGTTCGCGAGCCGGTTGAGCTCGCTCGCGTCCGCCAGGTCGGAGTTGACCCGCAGGCCGCCGAGGGCGACCGCGGCGACGGTGGGGATCAGCAGGACGGCGGTCAGCTTGGTCGGCAGCCGCCAGTTGCGCAGCCGCCAGCCGGACGTCCGGGCCTGCTGCTGCCGCCCGGCCGCCGTCGTCGGGGCCTTGGTCGTCCCGGTACCCGTTGACTCGGTCACAGTTCCATCACTCAGCGCAGCCAGTCCGTCACCCGTTCCGGGCCTTTCGGAGCGCGGTGGAATCCCCACGCCTGACTGGCTGGGACGTCTCTCTCGACGGGCCACCCTGGGCTTCCTCTTCCGGCAGCAGTGTTCCCCGGCCTCTCCCCCGCGGACCGAAGCATGGACTCGAAATCGGGCCGAATTGCAGCACAGGAGCAGTGGTGCCGGCTAGTCACCCCACCCCCGCGCAGGGACACGGCGGTCTGTGACGACCTGTGCCACCAGGCGGGGAGCGTAGTGCTCGACCCCAGCTCCGGGGAAGACTCCGGAAGCACTCACCGTATCGGAGCAGGGCTGTCGTTTCATACCTCTGGGTGGTTACGATCCCCCGCATCGACAACTGCGTCGAAAAATTCGTTGATCAAAAGACCCCGCTCTCGAGGTCATCCCGGCGAGAGGTGCCATGCCTACCCCAGCACGTGTTCTGCGACGTGCGGCAGCGTTGTTCGCGTGTGCCGCCACCTTGACGGCGTGCGGACTGCTGCCCGGCACCGACGGGAACAGCACTCCCAACGTGGAACGCAGCACACTGCGCATCGGCGTGCTGCCCGTGGTGGACGTGGCACCGCTGCGCCTCGCCTACAACAACAAGCTCTTCGAGAAAGCCGGCCTGCAGGTGCAGCTCGTCCCGCTGAACAGCGAGGTCGAGGGCGTCAAGCAGCTGGACACGACCCTGGACCTGACCTGGGGGAGCTACGTCACGCTGTTCCGCAGCTTCTCCGAGGGCACGGAGATCCAGTTGCAGGGCGAGGCGTACCAGGCGGGCGCGAACACGATGGCGCTGGTCACGCTGGACGCGAACTACGACCGGCCCGGCAAGCTGGGCAGCCCGCGCATCGCCGTGCCGGCGACCGACGACATCGGCGCGCTGACCACGAAGGCCGTGCTCAGGACCGCCGGCGTGGAGAAGCAGCGGATCAGGCCGGTCCAGCTGCCGTTCGACCAGATGGTGACCGCGATGGAGGCCAAGCAGGTCGACGCGGCGTGGATGACCGAGCCGTACATCACCCAGGCCCAGCGCAACTCCGGCGCCCGCATCCTCACCGACACCGCGCTCGGCCCGACCAAGGACTTCCCCATGTCGGGGTACGCGTCGAGCAAGAAGTTCGCCGACGGCAACCCGCGCACGCTGGCGCTGTTCCGGCAGGTCCTGCGGGACGCGCAGGAGGCGGCGTCGAACGACAAGCTGTCCGTGCAGAACGCGCTGACCGGGTACATGGACGTGGACCAGCAGACCGCCGCGCTGGTGTCGGTGGGCACGTTCCCGCTGTCGCTCAACCCGGCCCGGCTCCAGCGCGTCGCGGACATGATGGACACCGAAGAGGTGCTCTCGGAGCGCTTGGACGTCGGCGGGTTGTTGCCGCCCGGAACCGGTGACTGACTCACCGTTATTGTTTGCTGTGCGTATTGGGGGCCTTACCGAATGCGGTAAGGCCCCCAATTTTTCGCGGTTAAGGCTTGGTCAAGCAGATCGTGGTAGCGGGCTGTGAGTAAACGGACACGGTGTCGCCGCTCTCGCACTCGTTCTCGTCCGCCCGGCCCTCGATGACCTTGCCCGCCTTGTAGGTCGCGCTCGAATCGCAGGTCACCTTGGTGGTTTTGGCCGCGACAATCGAGCCCTCCTGCTTGAAGCAGTCGCCCTCGGCGGCGTTGAGCATCAGGCACAGCTTGAAGCCGTCGCTGCGCCGGCCGCCGCTGTCGGAGTACTCGGCGTAGTCGCCGTCCGGGCAGGCGTCGGTGCTGCTGTCGAGGTTGGCGGCCACCTTGAACGCCGCCTCGCGGGAGGAGCAGTCGACCTTCTCGACGTCGGCGTCGGTGACGCTCGCGGAGACGATCTTGATGCACTCGCCCGCCTCGGCGCCGGCGGGACCGGTGGCGTTGGCGATCAGGCCCGCGACCACGATGCCCACGATGCCCAGCAGGACCACGGCGACCAGCGCCTTGGCACCCCGTGAGGTGCCCTTGGCCGGTGGCGGCGGGAACTGCGGCGGGTAGCCCGGCTGACCCGGGTAGCCGGGGTGACCCGGATGACCGGGGTGGCCGGGCTGCCCGGGTTGGCCCGGCTGCGCGTACTGCGGCGGCTGACCCTGGTAGCCCGGCTGCGGCTGGTAGCCCGGCTGCGGCTGGTAACCCGGCTGCGGCTGGTAGCCGGGCTGCGGGTACCCGGGATGCGGGTAGGGCTCATGCTGGTGGGGCTGCTGCGGGTTGGACTGGTCCGGCGGCGGGGCCGGGAAACCCTGCGGCGACGACGGCGGGCCCCAACCCGGCTGCGGGGGTGGCGGGAAGCCCTGCGGCTGATCCGGGGGCGGCGGCTGGTGGGGAGGCGTGGTCACCTGCGGTTCCTCTCGACATCGACGAGCGGAACCTACCGCCGGGCACCGGCGCGGCGCAGCGGTTTCAGCCCTTGTCGGACACCGGGACCAGGCAGAACGTGACGGCGGGCTCGGGGTAGGTCACCGTCTGGCCGTGGGCGCAGTCGCCCGGTTCACGGCCGGCGCGCACCACGCGGACCGCCTCGGCGGTGGTGCAGTCGACCCGGCGCATCCCGGCCGTCTTGTCGCCCTGGTAGCAGGCCCCCTGGATGAAGTTCGGGATCAGGCAGAGCGTGTCGGAGCGGGTGAAGATCGTGTACGGCGCACCGCCCGTGGGGCACTGGGAGGCGTCGTCGACGACCTTGGCGACCCGCACGTTGGCCTGGTCGGACGCGCAGTCCAACGCCCGGTAGCGAGCGCCCTCGTCGACCCGCTGGAGGCTCGCGCAGACGCTCGGCGGGGGATCACCGGAGTCACCGCCGAGCAGCGTGAACGCGAACGCGCCCGCCACCACGACCGCGACCGCACCGACACCGAACCCGATCTTCCGCATGGAACAGGGCATCGGCACGGTCGCGCGCGAGGTTGAGCGGGTTCACCCGCCGGGGTTCACACGGCGGCGGGCAGCGCACGTCACACCCGGACGTGCGTCACACCGGGCGCGGGGCACACCGGACGCACGTCACAGCCGGACGTGCGTCACATCTCGGCGGGTGCCAGGCAGTACGTGACGGACGGCTCCGGGTAGGCCATGCCCGCGCCGTCCGGGCACGCCTCGAGGTCGGTGGAGCCCTTGATGACCTTGGTCACCTTGATGGTCTCCGGGCCGGTGCACTCGGTCTTCACGAACCCGGTGCCCTCGTCGGGCTTGTAGCAGCCGCCCTCGGCCATGTTGGGCAGCAGGCACAGCTTGTAGCCGTCGCCGGCGCCACCGGCCGGCACGATCTCGGTGTACAGGCCTTCCTCGGGGCAGGCGCCGTCGGTCGCGTCGAGGACCTTGCCGACCTGGTAGGACGCCTTGGCGTCGGTGCAGTCGAGGGTGTCGACCTGGGCGCGGTCGTCGTTCTCGGCGCTCAGGCTGACGCAGTCGCCGGCCTCGGCGTTGGCGGAACCACCCATGAGGTAGCGCACGCCGAACACGATGACGGCGAGCAGCAGCAGCACCAGCACGACGGCGAGGACGATCTTCTTGCCGTTGCCGCCGCCACCCGACCCGGCCGCGGTGGAACCGGGCTCGTCGGAGGCCGGTGCGTCGGAGGCCGGCTCGTCGGCGGAGGACGCCACGGGCTCGGCGGAGGGGGCCGGACGAGCGCCGGGAACGGCGGTCGGACCGGCGGGCGTGACGGGCTCGTTGCCGGACACGGGCTGGTCCCGCGCGCCGGCACCGGTCTCGGGGGTGGCGTCGGGCTCGACGGTCCCGGAACCGAGACCGGACGACGCCGGGGTGGAGAGTTCCCGCTCCGACGCGGCCGCGGCGGCGTCCTGCGCGGCCGCGATGCGCGCGGCGTCGGCGGGCGGCACGTCCGGGTGGGCGGCGGGATCGC
>NZ_JBFAAX010000078.1:0-19475 GCF_040639995.1 Actinosynnema sp. NPDC023658
GCCAGCAGGAACAGGTCCGGCGACGCGCCGCGGCCAGCACCCGGCCCGCCGTCGGAGCCGCCTCGGCGGCCTGCCCGGCCAGCTCGGCGGCTTCGACGACGTCCAGGCTCTCCAGCATCCGCCGCAGGGCCCCGTCCACGCCCTCCAACCTGGCCTGGAGGAACCGGGCGGGACCGGCGACGTCCCACGCGTCGGGCAGCGCGCGGGCCACCATGCGGGGGTGGAAGTTGAAGAACGCGGCCGTCACGACCTCCGGTGGCGCCGCGCCCAGGGGTGCCGCGCGCTGGCCGAAGTAGCCCATCCAGCCGCCCTTGCAGCCGAGCGCGTCGGTGACCGCGCGCGACTCCGGCGAGAAGTACGTGACGTCGTGGTACGTCTCGAACCGCACCCACAGGTCTCTCGGCTCCATGACCACCAATTTAGTAGGACGTCCTACTACTTGCACTCACGCGCCGTCGTCGAGGTGCTGTTCGAGCCGCTCCACCTTGGCCGTGAGCTGGCCCGTCCAGCCCGGCCGGATGTCCGCCTTGAGCACGAGGCTGACCCGCGGCGCGGTGGCCTGGACGGCCTCCGTCGCCTTCTTCACCACCGCCATGACCTCGTCCCACTCGCCCTCGACCAGCGTGAACATGGCGTTGGTCTCGTTGGGCAGGCCCGACTCGCGGACCACCCGGACGGCTTGGGCGACGGCCTCGGCCACCCCGTCAGACTCCCCGCCGAGCGGGCTGACGCTGAACGCGACGAGCACTGCTGCCTCCTGGTTCGGGTACCCACTGGTAGCTTCGCGGCATGACGTCCCAGCCGCTGCCGTTCGACCCCATCGCGCGCGCCGCCGAGCTGTGGGAGAAGCGGATCGGACCGTCGACGGCGATGGCGGCGGTCACGAGCGTCATGCGAGTACAGCAGATCATCCAGTCCGCCGTGGACGCCGCCCTCAAGCCGCACGGGCTGACGTTCGCGCGGTTCGAGGCGCTGGTGCTGCTGACGTTCGCCCGCACGGGCAGCCTGCCGATGCGGGTCATGGGCGAACGCCTGCAACTGCACCCGACGAGCGTCACGAACATCGTGGACCGGTTGGAAGCCGACGGGCTCGTGCGCCGCAACCCCCACCCCACCGACCGCCGCACCACGCTGGTGGAGATCACCGAGGCCGGGCACGCCCGGCGCGAGGCCGCCACGGAGGCGGTCACGGCCGTCGAGTTCGGCCTGCGCGGGCTGACCGACCGGCAGACCGAGCAGCTGACCGACCTGCTGGCGAAGGTCCGCCGCGCGGTCGGGGACTTCGAGGACTGAGCCCGTCCCCAGGGGGCGGAAATCCGCTCGACAGGCCCGGTGGCCGGCGGTCACCCTGCACGCGTGCGGGAGATCAGGGCCCTGGTGACGGTCGGCGGGCGGTACGCGGGCGCGGCCGAGCCGTTCACCGTGGACAGCCCGTGGTGGAGCGACGTCGAGCCGGTGACCGCGCACCTGGACCGGGTGCTGGGCGTGACGACGAGCGTGTTGCGGCTGGTCACCGCCACCGGTGAGGGTGCGAGCGGTGGCGTGGTGACCTACCAGGTGGAGGCCGACCGCGTGCCCGGTCGCGGGCTCTCCCGGGCGGAGGGGCGTTCGTTCCCGGACCACCCGCTGCGGCTGCCGTGGGCGCGTCCCGGTGGGCCGGCGGCGCTGGTGGAGTGGGCCCGGCGGCACGTCGACGTGACCGGGCCGCCCGTGCAGGTGAAGACGTGGAACCTGTCGTGCCTGTACCGGCTGCCGACGGCGGGCGGGGCCGTGTGGGCGAAGGCGACGCCGCCGTTCATGGCCGACGAGGGTGCGGTGATCGGGCTGGTGGCGTCGGTCGACCCGTCGTTGGCCCCGGGGTTGGTGGCGGCGGAGCCGGGTCGGGTGCTGCTGGCGGAGGCGTCCGGTGTGGACTGCTGGCAGCCGGACGCCGACGTGGTCGAGCGGATCGTGCCGCGGTGGGTGGCGGTGCAGGCGGCGTTGGCCGGTGAGCCGCGGTTGCGGGTGCGCGGGGTGCGGGTGCCGGACTTCGGGCTGCCGGACACGGTGCTGCACGGCGACTTCCACCCCGGCAACTGGCGTTCCGGCGGGGTCGTGCTCGACTGGGGTGACGCGCACTGGGGTCACCCGGCGTTGGACGCGGCGCGGCTGATCGGGTTCGTCGCGCCGGAGTCGCGGCCGGCGATCGAGCGGGTGTGGGTGGACGCGTGGCTGCGCCACCGCCCGTCCAGCGATCCGGCGAGCGCGCTGCGGCACGCCCGGCCGGCGTCACACCTCGTCGGTGCGCTGGTGTACCAGGAGTTCCTGGACAACATCGAGCCGAGCGAACGCGTGTACCACCTCGGTGACCCGGAGGCGGAGCTGGCGCGCGCTCAGTCGTTGGCGGTCTGAGCCTCGTCCAGGCGTCCGGTGCGGGCGGCCCAGCGCTCGAACACCACCGTGCCGAACGGCGGGATGCTCGCGACCAGCGCGAGGACGAGCGTCCTGCGGTCCCAGCGGTGCGCCAGCATCAAGGTGACCAGGAGGTAGCCGACGAAGATCGCGCCGTGGACCGGGCCGAAGACCTTCACGCCGATCTCGTTGCCGACCACCAGGTACTTGAACACCATGCCGATCAGCAGACCGGCCCACGACACCGCCTCGGCCAGGGCGAGCAACCGGAACCGACCAACAGCGCTGCTAACCATGCCCCCATTGTGGCCAGTGACCCTCCTCACCCCACCCCCACCCCCAGCGAGAGTCCTACGTTCACGCGCCGAGAGTCCTACCTCCAGAACGCGAGAGTCCTACGTCCACGGCGCGAGAGTCCTACGTTCAGAGACCCTGAGTTCAACGCTCAGCACGCCCGGAGGCGCGGCCGGTTGCGCACCGGAGTAGCTGAGCGTTGAACTCAGGTGTCGTGAACGTAGGACTCTCGCGCTGCGAACGTAGGACTCTCGGCGGCTGAACGTAGGACTCTCGCGGTCAGTCTTCCCAGCGGAAGAGGCGGGCGGCGATGGTGCCCACGACCAGGGTGAAGGCGATCAGGACGGCCGACGGGACCAGCAGGGCCTCGACGCCCTTGCCGCGCACCAGGACGTCCAGCATGCCGTCGTTCATGTGGCGCAACGGGAAGACGTTCGACACCGCCTGCAGCCACCCCGGCGCGTTCTCGACCGGGAAGAACGTGCCGGACAGGAACGCCATCGGCAGGATGATGATGTTCGCCGCCCCCGACGCCGCCTCCTCCGTCTTGCAGAACGCGCCGACGAGCATCCCGATCGCGAAGAACGCCGTCGTGCCCAGCACGAGCAGCGGCAGCGCCAGGTACCACTGACCGGTCAACCGCAGGCCGAACACGGGCAGCAGCGCCACCGCCACGAACACCACGCCCTGCGCCAGCGCCGTGCCGACGCTCACCAGCACCCGGGACGTGAGCACCGTCGTCGCGCTCACCGGCGCCAGCCGGATCCGCCGCAGCACCTGCTTCTTCCGCCACGACACCATGGTCAGCGCCGCGCCGAACACACCCGAGATCGAGATGGCCCACGACAGGATGCCCGGCGTGAGGTACTGGATCGGCTTGAGCGAGGCGTCCTCGACCGAGTCGGCGTCCAGCGTGAACTTCGGCGTCACGGCCGCCGCGCTCAGGTTGATCTTGTCGACCACGCCGGACACGATGCCGATCACGGTGCCCGCCGCGACCTGGTCGCTGGCCGCGTAGATCAGGCCGACCCGGTCGCCGTCCACGACCACGGCCGCGGGCAGGTCGCCGTCGTGCACCTTCTGCCGCGCGCTCGCCTCGTCGCCGTGCTTCTCCAGCTCGATCGCGCCGGTCTGCTCCAACGCCGACAGCACGGGCCCGTCGCCCACCGCCGCGATCTTGGTCTTGTCGCTGCCCGAGTCGCCCAGCAGCAGCCCGAACACGACCAGGAACATCAGCGGGAACAGGAAGACGAAGAACAACGTCATCCGGTCCCGCAGGAAGCCCTTGACCATGGCGGTCGACAGGCTCCGGAACGCGGTCATGCCCGGTACTCCCGTCCGGTCAGTTCGAGGAACACGTCCTCCAACGTGGCGGTGCGCACCTGGAGCCCGTCCAGGGTGCCGCGCTCGGCCAGGGCCGAGAGCACCGGCGCGGGCTTGCGGGTGGAGATGGTCAGCGAGACCTCGTCCTCCCGCGCGTCCTCGACACCGGTGATGCCGCGCGCCGCCTCACGCGTCAGCAACCCCTTCTGCAGCACCACGTGCGTGGGCGCGTCGAGGCCGCGCACGAGCGTCGCGGGCGCGTCCATGGCGAGGATCCGCCCCCGGTCCATGATCGCGACCCGGTCGCACAGGATCTCGGCTTCGTCGAGGTAGTGCGTGGTGTAGACGATGGTCTTGCCCCGGGCCTGGATCGCGCGCAGCACGTCCCACAGGTTGCGGCGGGCCTGGGGGTCCAGCGCGGCGGTCGGCTCGTCGAGGAAGACGATGTCGGGGTCGTGGACGAGGGCGCACGCGATGGACAGCCGCTGCCGCTGGCCGCCGGAGAGCTTGTTCTCCGCCACGTCGGCCTTGTCGGCCAGGCCCACCAGTTCCAGCATGTCGTCGGCCCGGCGCCGGCTCACGCCGTACAGGGAGCCGAACGTCTGGAGCTGTTCGCGGGCGGTCAGCTTCTCGAAGAAGCTGGACGCCTGCAGCTGCACGCCGATGCGGGGCAGCAGCTTCGGGTTGCGCGGCCACGGCTGCTCGCCGAGCAGCGTCACCTGGCCGCCGTCGGGCTTGCGCAGCCCCTCGACGATCTCCAGCGTGGTGGTCTTGCCCGCGCCGTTCGGCCCCAGGATGCCGAAGAACTCGCCCTCGGCGACGGTGAACGAGACGCCGTCCACCGCCTTCAGCTCGCCGTAGTTCTTCCTGATGTCGGCCACCACGACGGCGGGTATGCGTGCCCCAGTCATGGCCGGACAGTAGTGCGGGCGTTGTGCCGGGAGTACCGCTTCAGTCCGATCGCGACGGAAGAAAACCGGGATCGAGACCTTGGGTGGTCACTTCGGTAGCTCTGCGCGCGCTACCGATCACGAGACGTGCTCACCTGTGCAGATCGACGGTGGGGCGGACTCGGCGGCGGTGGCCCACGTCGCCTCCGCGGGGTCGGTCGTGAGGACGTGGTCGAGGTGCGCGCCCCGCCGGAGCGACCGGTGGTCGAGGTACGCGCGGTCCAGTGGCTCCCCGTCCACGGTGAGCGACCGGGTGTACTGGAGCCGGGACGGGTCAGCGCCGGCCGCGGTGACGGTGATGTCACGGCCGTCCTCCAGGTGGACGACGGCGCGCTCGAACCTCGGCGCGTTCAGCACGAAGTCCCCGGTGCCCGGCGCCACCGGGTACAGGCCGAGCGCGCTGAGCACGTACCACGCCGACATCTGGCCCAGGTCGTCGTTGCCGGTCACGCCGTTCGGCGCGGCCACGAACAGCGTCTGCGCCGCCCGCACCACCGCGGAGGTCTTCCACGGCTGCCCCACGAGCGCGTACATCCACGGCACGTGCAGGTCCGGCTCGTTGTTGGGGTTGTACCGGAACTGGTTGTAGTAGTCGTACGGCCCGACGACCCACTTCTCGCGGACCGCCTCCGCCGGGTCGGCCACCAGGTCGGGGTAGGCGAAGAAGTCGTCCAGCCGGGCGAGTGCCGCCCCACGGCCGCCGAGCCGGGCCACCAGGCCGGGCACGTCCTGCTGCACCAGCCACTGGTACTGCCAGGCCGTGCCCTCGTGGAAGCCGTCCGGGCCCTGCGGCGTGAACGGCGTCAGCCACTCGCCGGTGCGCAGCTTCGGCCGGGGGAAGCCGGTGAAGCCGCGGTCGGACACCGCGTCGTCCCACAGCACCCGGTAGTTCAGCCCGCGGCGGCGCAGCACCTCCGCGTCGTCGTCGTGCCCGAGCTCGCGCGCCATGATCGACAGCGAGGAGTCCGCCAGCGCGTACTCCAACGTCGCCGAAGCGCCGTGGTGCGGGTCGACGTCCTGGCCCTTCTTGCGGAAGTCCTTGTCGTACTGGACGAATCCGGCGCGCAGGTAGGACGGGTTGCCGGCCCGGCCCTCGAACGGGGACGACGTGGGCGGCACGCCGGTGGCGTTCGACCACAACGCCCGGTAGGCCTGCTCCTCGAAGCCCTCCAGCGCGCCGAACCGCCACAGGTCGACCAGGAACGGCGTGACCGGGTCACCGGTCATGGTGTTGGTCTCCTGGTTGGCGTACGCCCAGCGGGGCAGCCAGCCGCCCTGCTCGTGGATCGCCAGCAACGACCGCGCGATGTCCCGGGCCCGCGACGGCCGCAGCAGCGCGAGCAACTGGTTCTGCGCCCGGTAGGTGTCCCAGAGGGAGAAGTACTCGTGGTAGGTCCAGCCGTCGGCCACGTGCACCCGGTCGTCGAACCCGCGGTACCGGCCGTCCACGTCGTTGCCCGTCAACGGCTGCAGGAGCACGTGGTACAGCGCGGTGTAGAAGACCGTGCGGTCTTCGCCCTCCGCGGACGTCTCGACGCTCGACAGCTCCCGCCGCCACATCTCCTGCGCCGCCGCGCGCAGCTCGTCGAACGACCGGCCCCCGGCCTCGCCCAGGTTCTTCGCCGCGCCTTCCGCGTCCACGTGCGAGAGCGCGGTGACCGCGGTGACCGGGCCCTCGGTGAACCGCACCCACTGGCCGCGCAGCCCCTCGCCGCCGTCCGCGCCGCCCCAGTTGCCGGTGGCCGCGAACGGCCGGTCGAACGTCGTGGTGAAGTACGTGGTGTACGGCTTGCCGCCGCAGAACGCCTGCGACACGACGGTCCCGGCCAGCGTCCGGTCGTCCACGACCCGCACGCTGCTCGCGAACACCGGTTCCTTGTCGTTCGCCTGGCCGACGTTCACCAGCACGTGCGGCGTCGCCCCGGGCGGGAACGAGAACCGCTCCACGCCGGTCCGGGTCGTCGCCGTCGACTCGACCGTGATGCCGGAGTCCAGGCGCACGCGGTAGTAGCCGGGCCGGCCCACCTCGCCGTCGTGCGCGTAGGCGGCGCCGTACCGGCGGTGGTCGAAGCTGCCCGGCAGACCGGTCGTGGGCAGGATCGACACCAGCCCGCCCTGCTCCCAGCACCCTGCGCCGGACAGGAAGAAGTGCCCGAACCCGCGGATCACCGGGTCGTCGTACCGGTAGCCCGCGTAGTGCGAGCCGATCGGGCTGGAGTGGGCCATGCCGAACGGCGCCGACGCGCCCGGGAACGTGTTCCCGTCGTCCTTCGTGCCGATGAACGTGTCCACCGACTCGACCGGGTCAGGGCTGGTCATCGCCTCACGCTACCGCGATGGCGAACACGTGGAGCGCGCCGCCGGTCACCGACGCGGGCAGCGTCACCGAGCGGACCTGCTTGTCGGCCCGCAAGGCGATGGGAGCGGTGGCGAAGACGTACACCTTCAGGTCCTGCGGCTCGCCGCTGGAGTTGTTCCGGTAGGGCGTGGTCGCCACGACGCGGTTGTCGAACGACGGCGGCAGGTTCGCCGCGCCGCCCAGCGCCCAGTCGGAGAACCCGATCTCGGCGGTCTGCGTGGAGCCGTCGGTGTAGGTGACGGTGAGCGTGCCGGACGCCTTGCCGCTCGCCGCGCTGCCCAGCAGCCCGAGCTTGGCCGCACCGGCGGGCGCGGCGACCGTCACCGTCTCGCCGGAGGCGTTGACGTTGTCCGCCTCCCCGACCGGCGACGTCGGCCAGGTGTAGGTCAGGCCGTCGGAGGTGACCGTGCCGCCGGGGGTCACGCCTACCTCGGCCAGCGCGTCCCGCGAGTAGCTCCACCCGCCGCCGTCGAAGTTGCCGACCGCCTGGTCGTCGTCCGGTGACGTGCCGACGTTGTCGAACGCCGCCCGCAGGCTGCCGGGGTCCGCCACGAGCACCGCGACGGTGGACCGCTGGCCGTTGGAGAACGTCAGCGGCACGCGGAGGGTCTGCTCGGCCGCGTCCGCCGCGACCGCGACGGTGACCGGGACGCCCGCCTTCTCCCCCGGCGGGACCGTCACCTGGCCGGACGCCGGGGTGAGGGTGATGCCGGCGGGCGGCTGCGCGGTCCACGACACCTTGCCGCCGTTGCCGGAGAAGTCCTGCGCGCCGATGGTCACCGTGCCGCTGCTGCCCGCGGGCAGCACCAGCCGACCCGGTTCCACGTACGCCTGCTGCCCGACCTCGCCGTCCCGGAACGACGGCGGCGCGTCGGCCGGACCCGTGCCCCAGGTGGTGGGCGTCTCCGACAGGGCGAACTCCACCGTGCCGCCGTTGGTCGCGAACGACTCCGGCAGCCAGGTGCGGCTCTGCGCGCGGCCGTTCAGCTCGACCCCCGACACGTAGGTGCCGCTGCCGGACGACTTGACCACGATCGGCGCACCGTTCGGCCGGGTGATGGTGACCTCGCTGAACAGCGGGCTGTTGAGCACCAGCTCGGCCCGGCCGGGGATGGCCGGGTACATGCCGAGCGCCGCCCACACGTACCAGGACGACATCTGGCCGAGGTCGTCGTTGCCCATCAGCCCGTCCGGGCCGGGGCCGAACAGCTCGGTCACCGCGCGCCGCGTCACGGCCTGGGTCTTCGCGGGCGCACCCGCCCAGTCGTACAGCCACAGGGAGTGCATGATCGGCTCGTTGCCGAGGAACGCGTACGGCTCGTCCGGACCGGCGTTCAGCTTGGTGAAGAACGTGTCCAGCCGGTCGCGGGCCTTGGCGTCGCCGCCCATCGCGGTGAACAGGCCGCGCACGTCGTACGGGACCATCCAGGTGTACTGGGCGGCGTTGCCCTCCACCCAGTTGTCCGGGCTGCCGGGCGTGAACGGCTCCACGAACGAGCCGTCCCGGTTGCGGGGCTGGAGGTAGCCGGTGGCCGGGTTGAAGAGGTTCTGCCAGTACTGGGCGCGCTTCATGAACGCCTGCCAGGTCGCGCCGTCACCGAGCCTGCGGGCGAGGTCCGCGATGGCGAAGTCCGCCGACGTGTACTCCAGGGTCGTCGCGGGCGCTCCCCACACGTCGTGGGCCCCCACCGGCACGTACCCGAGGTCCATGTACTCCGTCAGGCCCGGCCGTTCCTCGTAGCCCTGGGTGGGTTGGGTCGCGCCGCGCAGCATCAGCAGCAGCGCCTTCCGCGCGTCGAAGTCCTTCGCCCCGAACGCGTACGCGCTCGCCACCATCACGTGGTACGGGTCACCGACCATCACGCCGGTGTAGCCGTTGGCCACCGTCCAGCGGTCCCACGAGCCGCCCTGCTCGGCGAACGCCACCATCGAGCGCACCATGTCCGACGCTTCCTTCGGCGCGAGCAACGACAGCAGCTGCATCTCCGAGCGGTAGACGTCCCAGCCGGAGAAGTTGGTGTGGACGGCGTGGCCCCGCTCGGCGGTGTGGACGCGCCCGTCGAAGCCCGGGTAGCGGCCGTCGGCGTCGGAGAAGACGTTGGGCTGCAACAACGAGTGGTACAGCGCGGTGTAGAACGTGGTCCGCTGCGCGTCCGTGCCACCGGTGACCTGCACCTGGCCGAGCCGGTCGTTCCACGCCTGGCGCGCGGCGTCGTGCACGGCGTCGAACGACCTGCCGGTGTTCTCGGCCTCCAGGTTCTTCTTCGCGCCGTCGACCGAGACGAACGACAGGCCGACGCGCATGGTCACGTCCGGGTCGTCGAACGTCACCCAGCCGCCGGAACCCGGACCCGACACGGTGGTGTCCTCGGTCGCGACCTCGTGGTCGTCCTGCGCCTCCAGGGTCTTCGGCGCGTCACCGAGGCCTTCGCGGATGCCCGAACCGCCGCGCTCGGACGACCGGCCGGGCGTGACCGCGCCGTTCTTCCAGGTGCCGATCGACGCGAACGGCTGGTCGAACCGGGCGTGGAAGTACACCCGGTAGCGGTGGTCCGCGCCGCAGAACCGGCCGCTGGTCGCCCAACCGCTGATGGTGTCCGCGCCGATGGTGACCTCGGCGTCGTCCGTCCCCGAGATCGAGCCGGAGGTGTTCACCAGCAAGGTCGACGTCCGCCCGCCCGGGTAGGCGAACCGGCCGACGCCGGTGCGCTGCGTGACGGTCAGCTCCACCTGCGTCCCGCTGTCGAGCTTCACCCCGTAGTAGCCGGGGGTGGCGGTCTCGTCGTCGTGCGAGAACGTCGACACGTACCGGTCGGGGTCGGCCGCCGGGGACGTGGTGACCTCGCCGGCGAACGGCATGATCGGGATGTCCTGGTAGGTCGAGCAGCCCGCGCCGGACAGGTGCGTGAGGCTGAAACCCCTGATCCGGTCGTCCTCGTAGGCGTAGCCGCCGTGCTGGCGGGTGACCGTGTCCGGGCTCCACTGCACCATGCCGAACGGCACGTCCGCGCCGGGGAAGTTGTTGCCCGCGCCGCCGCCGGTGCCGTGGTCGGGCCCACCGGGTTTCGTGCCGACGAACGGGTTCACCCACCGGGCCAGGTCGTCCTCCTGCGCCTGCGCGGCGGTCGGGTGGACCACCGAGAGCGCCGCCGGCAGCACCGCCGTGAGCGCCACCGCCGCCGCAAGAGCCAGTGTTCTCCGCACGAGCGCCTCCCGGGTCCGGTCGTCGGCTCCGCCGACGTGTCGACAACGCTGTCCACGAACTGCCCGTAATCGCATACTTGCGGAGAGTGTGGGGGTGTCGTCAACCCCGCCGCCGAGTGTTGTCCGGTTCGAGACAGGGCGGGACGTTGACAGACGCGAACACGGGGTGTGTGATTCGCGCACTATGACAACGTTGTCCCCGAACGGCGCGGCAGGCGCCCGCAAGGTGCGGCGTGCCACGATGAACGACGTGGCGCGGCTGGCGGGCGTCAGCATCAAGACCGTCTCGCGCGTGGTGAACGACGAGGCGGGCGTGCACCCGGCCACGGCCGAGCGGGTGCTCGCGGCGATCGACCAGCTCGGCTTCCGGCGCAACCTCAGCGCCCGCAACCTGCGGCGCGGCTCGTCCACGGGCACCGTCGGCCTGGTGCTGGAGGACGTCGGCAACCCCTTCTACTCCGGTGTCACGCGCGCGGTCGAGGAGATCGCGCGGCTGCGCGGGCGGCAGGTCATCACCGGCTCGTCCGACGAGGACCCGGCGCGGGAGCGGGAGCTGTCGCTGGAGTTCTGCTCGCGGCGGGTGGACGGGCTGCTGATCGTGCCCGCCGGGTTGCAGCACGGGTACCTGGTGCCGGAGATGCGCGCGGGCACGCCCGTGGTGTTCCTGGACCGGCCCGCCGGTGACGTCGTGGCCGACACCGTGCTCGTGGACAACATCGGCGGCACCGCCGAGGCGGTCGCGCACCTGGCGTCGTTCGGGCACCGGCGGATCGCGTTCCTCGGGGACGCGCCGGACATCTTCACCGCCAACGAACGCCTGCGCGGCTACCGCGAGGGCTGCGTCCGAGCCGGCATCGGCTACCACGAGCCGCTGGTGGTCATGGGGCCGCACGACGAGGAATCGGTGCGCAAGGCGTTGCAGGGCCTGCGCAACGCCGCCGACCCGGCGACCGCGGTGGTGACCGGCAACAACCGGATCACCGTGCACGCGGTGCGCGCGCTGGCCGGCAGCACCGAGCGCCCCGCCCTCGTGGGCTTCGACGACTTCGAGCTGGCCGACCTGCTGTCGCCGCCGGTGACCGTGATCGCGCACGACGCGAGCGCGCTCGGCAAGGCAGCGGCGGACCTGCTCTTCGCCCGGCTGGACGGCGACGGCTCCCCGCCGCGCCGAGTGGTCCTGCCGGTCCGGTTGGTGGCCCGTGGATCAGGAGAGGTACCCGCATGAGTTCCGACACCCAGCCGATCACGCTGGAGGCCAACCAGCCCCGGCAGTTCTACCGGGGCGGTGCGGCCATCGCGGCGTTCCGGAGCCAGGACGAGGCCGACAGCGGCCCGGAGGACTGGGTCGCGTCGACCACCGCGCAGTTCGGCAAGGACGAGACCGGGCTGTCCCGCCTGCCGGACGGGCGGTGGCTGCGCGACGCGGTGGCGGCCGACCCGGTGTCCTGGTTGGGCTCCGAGCACGCGGCGGAGTTCGGCGCGGACACCGCGCTGCTGGTGAAGCTGCTCGACGCCGGGCAGCGGCTGCCCGTGCACTACCACCCGTCGGACGCGTTCGCGTCCACGCACCTGGGCTGCCGGCACGGCAAGACCGAGGCGTGGGTCGTCATCGGCACGACCGGCCCCGCCCCGACGGTGTACATCGGGTTCCGCGAGGACGTGCCCGCCGCCGTCGCCGCCGAGTGGGTGTCCACCCAGGACTCGGAGGCCATGCTCGGCGCGCTGAACCCGGTCGCGGTCTCGCCCGGCGACACGGTGTTCGTGCCCGCGGGCGTGCCGCACGCGATCGGTGAGGGCGTGTTCATCGTCGAGCTCCAGCAGCCGACGGACTTCTCGATCACGTTGGAGTGGCAGGGGTTCCTGGCCGACCCCGAGGCCGGGCACCTCGGGCTGGGCTACGACAAGGCGCTGGACTGCCTGGAGCGCCGGGCCCAGTCGCCCGACGAGCTGGTGCGGCGGACGCAGGCGCTGACCGGTGGGTCGGTCGCCCTGTTCGACGCCCAGGCCGACCCGTTCTTCCGCGCCGACCGGCTGCACGTGTCCGGCCGGGCGGCGCTGGAGCCCTCGTTCGGCGTGTTCGTGGTGCTCGAAGGCGCGGGCACGCTGGGCCCCCTCGCGGTGCACCGGGGCAGCACGGTGGTGGTGCCGCACGCGGCGGGTGAGGTCGTGGTGACCGGGGACGTGGTCGCCATCCGGTGCAGGCCGCCACTGGTGTCGAGCCTCGGGAGCTGAGTACATGGGTTTACCCCTGCTGGACGCACGGGAGTTGGTGAAGCACTACGGGAACGTGGAGGCGTTGCGCGGCGCCTCGTTCACCGCGCACGCGGGCGAGGTCGTCGCGCTCGTCGGTGACAACGGCGCGGGCAAGTCGACGCTGGTGAAGTGCCTGTCCGGGGTCGAGCAACCGGACTCGGGGACGATCCTGTTCGACGGCTCGCCGGTCACCCTGGTCTCGCCGGTGTCGGCGCGGGCGCTGGGCGTCGAGACCGTCTACCAGGACCTGGCGGTGGCGCCGGACCTCGACCCGGCGGCGAACCTGTTCCTCGGCCGGGAGCTGCGCCGCTCCGGGCTGCTCGGCCGGCTGGGCGTGCTGGACAAGCGGGAGATGCGGCGGCGGGCCGTGGAGTCGTTCCGCGACCTCGGGGTGTCGTTGCCGGACGTGGACGTGCCGATCGGCGCGCTGTCCGGTGGTCAGCGGCAGAGCGTCGCGGTGGCCCGGTCGGTGGTGTGGGCGAGCCGGTTGGTGTTCATGGACGAGCCGACCGCGGCGTTGGGCGTGGTGCAGCGCGAACGCGTGCTCGACGTGATCCGCCGGGTGCGCGATCAGGGCATGGCGGTGGTGCTGATCAGCCACAACATGCCCGAGGTGCTGGCCGTGGCGGACCGGGTCGAGGTGCTGCGGCTCGGTCGGCGGGTGGCCCGGTTCGACGCGGCGTCCACCACGGTCGAGGAGCTGGTCGGCGCGATGACCGGCGCGTTGTCGCAGGAGGACGCGTGACGACCGCACCCCGGAAGCCACCCGCGGAGAAGCGACGCGCGCCGCTGCGGCGGTTGTTCGGCGCGAACACGCTGTGGATCGCGGTGGTGCTGCTGGTGCTGATCGCGGTGTTCGGCGCGTTGCGGCCGGACGCGGTGCTGACCGTGTTCACGTTGCAGACGACGTTGGTCGAGACGTCGGTGCTGCTGGTGCTGTCGGTCGGCATGACCTTCGTGATCGTGACCGCCGGGATCGACCTGTCCGTCGGGTCGGTGCTGGTGTTCTCCGGCGTCACGTCCGCCATGACGATGAACGCCCTGCACGGCGGTGACGCGACCACCGCCGGGTGGGGCGTGGTGCTCGTCGGCCTGCTCGTCGCCCTCGTGTCCGGGGCGGCGTGGGGCCTGGTGAACGGCCTGCTGATCGCCCGCACCGGCATCCCGCCGCTGATCGTGACGCTGGGGTCGTTCGGCGCGGCGCTGGGCGCGGGCCAGCTGCTGTCCAACGGGTCGAACGTGGCCGGCGTGCCGGACGTGCTGGGCGACGGCCTGGGCACCGGCACGTGGTTCGGCGTGCCGAACCTGGTGCTGCTGGCGGCGGCGGTGACGGCGGTGGGCGCGCTGGTGCTGGGCACGACGGTGTTCGGCCGGCACACCTACGCCATCGGCTCCAACGAGGAGGCGGCCAGGCGGGCGGGCATCCCGGTGACCCGGCACCTGGTGGGCGTGTACCTGCTGGCGGGCGTGCTGGCGGGCCTGGCGGGGTTCATGGCGCTGGCCTACTTCCGGGTCGCGTCGGTCACCGGGCACGACACGGACAACCTCAACGCCATCGCCGCCGTGGTGCTCGGCGGCACGAGCCTGTTCGGCGGCGCGGGGTCGGTCGTGGGCACGGTGCTCGGGGTGTTCATCCCGGCCGTGCTGCGCAAGGGTTTCGTGATCGTCGGGGTCAACGTGTACTGGCAGCCGATCGCGGTGGCGCTGGTCCTGGTGGCCGCCGTGTGGTTCGACCAGTCACGGCGGAAGGCGCGCGACAAACGGTGAAGCACGGGAGAGGGAGAACATGTCGACACCGTCGGCAAAGCCGACAACCAGGCGGAGGACGGTCGCCCTTGCCTCAGGGGCTCTCTTAGGGACCGCTCTGCTGCTCACGGCCTGCGGCGGCGGTGGGCAGATCGGTGACACGGGCGGCACGGGTGACGCGAAGAAGATGGTGCTGATCCCCGGTGTGGCCGCCGAGCCCTTCTACATCTCCATGGAGTGCGGTTTCCGGGAGGCGGCGACCGCGGCGGGCTACCAGGTCGACGTGCAGGCGCCGGCGAAGTTCGAGGCCACGTTGCAGACCCCCATCGTGACGGGGGTGCTGGCGAACAAGCCCGGCGCGGTGCTCATCGCGCCGACCGACGACAAGGCCATGGCCGGTCCGATGCGGCAGCTCAAGGACGCCGGGATCAAGGTCGTGGAGGTGGACACCAAGCTGGAGGACACCTCGATCGCGACGTCGACCATCTCGTCGGACAACGAGCAGGGCGGGCGGCTGGCGGCCCGGACGCTGGCCGAGCTGGTCGGTGACAAGCCCGGTTCGGTGCTCGTGCTCAACACCAAGGCGGGCACGTCGACCACCGACGCGCGGGCCGCCGGGTTCGAGGACGAGATCAGGAACCACCCGAACCTGAAGTACGTGGGGCAGCAGTACACCGACAACGAGCCGGACCAGGCGGCGTCGAAGGTGACCGCCACATTGGCCGCCAACCCCGACCTGATCGGCGTGTTCGCCACGAACCTCAACACCGGCGAGGGCGCGGCGACCGGGTTGCGCAACGCCGGCCGGACGGGCGCGGTGAACCTGGTCGGCTTCGACGCCTCGCCCAAGCAGGTCGAGGACCTGCGGGGCGGCGCGGTGCAGGCGCTGATCGCGCAGGCAGGCGACTCGCTCGTCGGGGTGCTGCTCGGTGATCTCGGCGTCGAACTCCCTCGTGACACCACCGATCTTGGTGACCCAGTGGGTCCTGGTGGGCGTCACCTGGGTGATCTGCTCGACACCCTCCATGAACCGCGGGAACGACTCGAACTGCGTCCACTGGTTGTACGCGGTCGTGACCGGGACCTCGACGTCCACGGACTTCTCGATCGTCGTCACTGCAAACAACCTCTCCTCGGGAATCGAGTTCGACACTTGGATACCCGTCTCGGCGCGTCCCACACACATGTCCACCAACCCGGTGGTGATGGGGGTGACGGACAGTAGCGCTTCGTCGAGAAGTGTTTGCTTCACTTCTCACCGGCTAACTCTCCTCTGTGGACCAGTACCCCGACGCGGTTCTCTTCGATCGCGACGGCACGCTCATCACCGACGTGCCCTACAACGGCGACCCCGACCGGGTCGAGCCGATGCCCGGCGCGCACGACGTCCTGCTCCGGTTGCGCGCCCACGGGGTGCGCACGGGCGTGGTGACGAACCAGTCCGGGATCGGCCGGGGCCTGCTCACCCGCGCGCAGGTGGACGCGGTGAACGCCAGGGTCGAGGTGCTGCTGGGCCGGTTCGGCACGTGGCAGGTGTGCCCGCACCACCCCGACGACGGGTGCGAGTGCCGCAAGCCGTCGCCCACCATGATCCTGCGCGCGTGCGAGGAACTCGGCGCGCGCCCCGAGCGCACCTACTTCATCGGTGACATCGAAGCGGACGTCAAGGCCGCGCTCGCGGCCGGTGTCGTCCCCGTCCTCGTGCCGACGCCGGTCACCCTGCCCGACGAGGTCGACCGCGCCCCGTACACGGCACCCGACCTCAGGTCGGCCTTGGCGATGGTCCTATGAGGACACTCGTGGTCAGGCTCGACAGCGACGGCGACGTGCTGCTCGCCGGTCCGGCGGTCCGCGCCGCCGCGCACGCGGGCGAGGTCGTGCTGCTGTGCGGGCATTCCGGGGCGCAGGCAGCGGCGTTGCTGCCCGGCGTGCAGCGGGTCGTGCGGTGGGACTGCCCGTGGATCGCGAACCCCGCGCCGGAGGTCCGCAACCCGGACGTCGAGGGGATCGTCGCCCTGCTCAAGGGCGTCCGCGCGGACGTGGCACTGGTCCTCACGTCGTTCCACCAGAGCCCCCTGCCGATGGCGCTGCTGCTCAAGCTCGCCGGCGTGCCGAAGGTCGTCGCCCGGTCGATCGACTACCCCGGCTCGCTGGTGGACGTGCGGCTGCGCGACGACCCGGACATCCCGGAGGCCGAGCGCGCGCTCCAGGTCGCACGGGCCGCCGGGTTCGAGCTGCCGCCCGGCGACGACGGACGCCTGGCGATCACCCCGCCGCCGGAGCCGGACGAGCTCGGGCCGTACGTGGTCCTGCACCCCGGCGCGTCGGTGCCCGCCCGCGCGTGGTCGCCCGACCGCTGCGCCGAGGCCGTGACGGCGCTCGTCGAGGCCGGTCACCGCGTCCTGGTCACCGGCGGGCCGAACGAGACCGAGCTGACCAGGCACGTCGCCGGCACGCACGGCGTCGACCTCGGCGGCCGGACGACGTTCGCCGAACTGGCCGGGCTGCTGGCCCGCGCGGACGCCGTGGTGGTGGGCAACACCGGACCGGCGCACCTCGCCGCCGCGGTCGGCACGCCGGTCGTGTCCTTGTTCTCCCCCGTCGTGCCCGCCGTCCGGTGGGCGCCGTACGGGCGGCACGTGCTGCTGGGCGACCAGAACGCCCCGTGCCGGGGCTCCCGGGTGCGCGAGTGCCCGGTGCCCGGCCACCCGTGCCTCGACCGGGTGACGCCCGACCGGGTCGTCACCGCCGTAGCCGACCTCGTGGGGGTGCGAACGTGAAGATCCTGCTGTGGCACGTGCACGGTTCGTGGACGAACTCGTTCGTCCGGGGCGGGCACGAGTACCTCATCGCCGGTCCGCCCGACGGGATCGGCCTGGCCGGCCGCGACTGGCCCGCCGCCCGCGAGGTTCGTCCGTCCGAAGTGGACGCCGACATCGCGGTGCTGCAACGGCCCGAGGAGGTCGGTCGGGTGCCGAGCGGCGTCCCGGTGGTGTACCTGGAGCACAACACCCCCAAGTACCCCAACCAGGCGCACCCGCTCAAGGACTGGCCCGGCACGATCGTGCACGTCACGCACTTCAACGAGCTGATGTGGGACTGCGGCACGGCCCGCACGGTGGTCATCGAGCACGGCGTGGTCGACCCGGGCCCGCTCTACACCGGTGAGCTGCCCCGCGCCGCGGTCGTGGTGAACGACCCGGTCCGGCGCGGCCGGGCGGTCGGCACGGACCTGCTGCCGCGGTTCGCCGAGGCGGCGCCGCTGGACGTCTACGGCATGAAGACCGAGAAGCTGGGCGGGATGGGCCGCGGCGACCACGACCTGACGTCGCTGCACCGCGAACTGGCGCAGCGCCGCGTCTACGTGCACCCCGTGCGGTGGACGTCGCTGGGGCTGTCGCTGATCGAGGCGATGCACCTGGGGATGCCGGTCGTGGCGCTGGCGTGCACGGAGGTGGTGCGCGCGGTGCCGCCGGAGGCCGGCGTGGTGTCCACCGACGTGGACGACCTGGTGCGGGCCGTGTCCGAGCTGGTCGCGGACCCCGCGCTGGCCAAGCAGAAGGGCAAGCACGCCAGGGAGTTCGCCCTGGCCAGGTACGGGCTCGACGCCTTCCTGCGTAATTGGGACCGGTTGCTGACAGGAGTGAACCGATGAGGATCGCGATGGTGTCCGAGCACGCCAGCCCGCTGGCCGTGCTGGGCGGTGTCGACGCGGGTGGGCAGAACGTCCACGTCGCGGCCTTGTCGGCGGCGCTGGGCGCACTCGGGCACGACGTGGTGGTCTACACCCGCCGCGACGACCCCGAGCTGCCCGACCGGGTGCGCACCGAGCAGGGCTACGACGTCGTGCACGTGCCCGCCGGCCCGGCGCAGGCGATGCCCAAGGACCACCTGCTGCCGCACATGGGCGACTTCGCCCGGTTCCTGGAGCAGCAGTGGTACGACGAGCGGCCCGACGTCGTGCACTCGCACTTCTGGATGTCCGGCCTGGCCGCGGTGCTGGCCGCCCGCAAGGTCGGCGTGCCCGTCGTGCACACCTACCACGCCCTCGGCACGGTGAAGCGGCACCACCAGGGCGCGGACGACACCAGCCCGGCCGAGCGGATCGGCATCGAGCGGATGCTCGGGCGCGAGGTCGACCGGATCGCCGCGACGTGCGGTGACGAGGTGACCGAGCTGATGCGCATGGGCGTGCAGCGGTCGCGGATCTCCGTGGTGCCGTGCGGCGTGGACCCCACGCGGTTCCGACCGGAGGGCCCCACCGACCGCCGCCGCTACCCGCACCGCATCGTCTCCGTCGGCCGGCTCGTGCCGCGCAAGGGCTTCCAGGACCTGATCACCGCGTTGCGCTCGCTGCCGGACGCGGAGCTGGTCATCGCGGGCGGCCCGGTGGAGGTCGACACCGACCCGGAGGCGCGGCGGCTGGCCGCCCACGCCGAGCGCCTCGGCGTGCGCAACCGGCTGTGGCTGGCGGGGCAGGTGTCGCGCGACGCGATGCCCGCGTTGCTGCGCTCGGCCGACGTGGTGGCGTGCGTGCCCTGGTACGAGCCGTTCGGCATCGTGCCGCTGGAGGCCATGGCCTGCGGCGTGCCGGTGGTGGCAAGCGCCGTCGGCGGCCTGATCGACACCGTCGTGCACGGCGTCACCGGCGTGCTCGTGCCGCCGCGCGACCCGGCCGCGCTGGCCCGGGGGCTGCACTCGCTGCTGGCCGACGACTCCCGCCGGGAGGCGTGCGGCATGGCCGGCCTGGACCGGGTCGGCGTGCGCTACACGTGGGACCGGATCGCTGAGGACACCGAACGCGTCTACGAGCGCGTCACCGTGGGACAGGCCGTGGCCGTGGGAGGCACCAGATGACCGTCGACGACCACCTGAACGGGCTGGCACAGTCGCTGGCCGGGCTCCGCGCGCAAGCGCCGCGCCTGACCCGCTGGGGCGGTGTGCTGGCCCGCAGG